>NZ_JBIEKI010000022.1:0-61135 GCF_043497085.1 Halobacillus sp. B23F22_5
ACCCCCGAAGGGGATCCGCTTGCTTCCCGCGCTCGACTTGCATGTATTAGGCACGCCGCCAGCGTTCGTCCTGAGCCAGGATCAAACTCTCCATAAAAGTAAAGTTTGACTTGCTCATGTTTGCACTCGAAAGTGCGTTGTTTCATTTCCTCATATAATGAAGAAATTGAATTGACGTACTGGTTGGTTCGTTCAGTTTTCAAAGATCAAATTGTTGTGTGTCGTTTTTGCGACGAATATTAATATATCATGGCCGCTAATCGTTGTCAACAAATTATTACAAATTTTTTATTGTGTTTTTTGTTGGCTGTGATTTGTTTTCCGACAACAGAAATAAATATAGCATATAAAATACAATTTACGCAATATCTTTTTTAAAGTTTTTTTATAGAATTTAAAAATTATTACCAGGCGGCACGACAATAAAAAAAAGAAGGGAACAAAACCCCTTCTTTCTCTGCTCTATCCCTTCACTAAAACCTCTCTCGCAGGTCCTTCAAATTCAATTCTGTCGTATCTTGTACAATCCAATCAGCCTTTTTCAATGATTGTCCGACACCTACTGCAAACATATCAGCTGACTTAATCGCTTCGACCCCTGCCTGGGCATCTTCTATCCCGATACAGTCAGCCGCTGATACATTTATTTGTTCAGCTGCTTTCAAGAATATTTCTGGATCGGGTTTACCCCGCTCTACTTTAGATGCATCCACCACCTCATCCAGCAGATGAGTGATTTCCAGTCTTTCAATGACTGGCTGTGCATTTTTACTGGAGGAAGCCAGTGCAGTTTTAATCCCTGCCGATTTGATTTCTTCCATGAATTCTAATATTCCAGGCAGTAAATCGTTTGGTGTGATATTTGAAATCATCGTTTTATAATGATCATTTTTTTTAGAGGCGTAATATTCTTTAACCCCTTCTGACAATTCTTTTCCCCCATGTTCCAGAATCAGATCTAAAGATTCCATCCTCCCTACACCTTTCAACTTCTCATTGAAGTCACGGTCAAATGGGATTCCGAGATCTTCAGCGAGTTTCTTCCATGCTTCATAATGGTATTCTGCTGTATCTGTAATCACTCCGTCCAAATCAAAAAGGATCCCTTTGATTTCGGCCATAGTTCCCCACTCCCTTACTTATACCTGTTGTTATACTGAATATAACACATAACTCCTTATTGGTGCTTTTTCTTTCTTGGCATGTACTTTAAACATTCGCTATGACTGGCAATGCGCTTGAACAACTCAAATAGAAGTTCATAACGCTCTTGCATGGCCCGTTTTACCATATGATCAATACGATGATCATCCAAGTCAAATAAAAGCTCGTCCATTTCTCGTTTGATCAGGTACTCTATTTCTTCTCTTTCTAATTCATTTATCAACAAACCAAGCACGTCATCACCTCATTGAAAGATTGTCTTTTCATTGTTCCCTTACACAAATAATTTTATTAGAAAAATTTACCGAACCGAATAGCATGGCCAGTTCATACATAGAATGTAGCAAGTCCACTCGGAAAGAAGGGGTCGCATGCATTTTTTTGTATGGCATCTTAAAAAAATAAAAAAATACGCAGTTATTGTACTTTTAGCATTATTTTGTGCCTTATTTTTGTGGGTCGGCCAATTTAGTTCACTCTCTGTTTTTTCAAGCGAAAATGGTCCAGAAGCATTAAGCAAAGGGAATGATAAGCAATCATCTGTTGCGCTGACGTTCAATATCAGTTGGGGGACAGAAAAAGTGAATGATGTGTTAGCCCAATTAGCCAAACATGATGCTAAGGCTACCTTTTTTGTAAGTGGCGAATGGGCAGAGCGACATCCTGAATTGATGAAAAAAATCAATGAAGGGGAACATGAAATTGGTATGATGGGCTATCGATACACTAGCTATTTAGAACAAAAACCAGAACAGGTACGAAAGGATCTGAATTACGCAGAGGAAATTTTCGATAAGCTGGGGTACGAAGACCTCACACTGTTACGGCCTCCTCATGGTCATTTCAATAAAGAAGTATTGAAGATCGCTGACGAGAAAGGCTATAATGTTGTCCAATGGAGTGTAAATCCAAGGGATTGGGAAAACCCAGGCACCGATGAAATTGTGGATCAAGTGATGAAAAAGAGCTCAAAAGGGGATATCATTCTTCTCCACGCTTCTGACTCCGCTAAACAAACCCCAAAAGCCCTGGAAACCATATTACCTGGATTGAAAGGCAAGGGCTTGAAGTTGGTGAGAGTCACAGATATGGTTGCGGGAAGCGAAGCAAGTGCAAAAGAAATAAAATGAATTCAAAAAAGCCGGACGACAATTGTCCGGCTTTTTCCTTAGGTATTGTGTGGTTCTTTATTATTTAAACGGTGAAGCAGTAATAACTGGTAAGCATTGCATGCCAATAGCGGGATAATCATCATCCAAACATAATCCTGTCCGTCTGACCTTAAAGCAGGTACCCATTCAATCGTCGTTACCACTACCATAAAAAACAAGGCAGGTACAAAAGCTTTAGCGTTTGTTTCTTTCCTTTTCACATAAGCGACAATGTAACTTACAGCCAGCAACCCTAAGGCAGTGAGCAGGAATGGCCAAATTGAAGCTCCATCGCCAGCCGCTTGATACCTGAAGTAAACCAGGTCAAATAAAGTAAACGCAATTAAAAACAATTGTATCGCAGGCCACAAGCTCTTGAACATTCCTAAGCCAAATTGATGCACAGTTAAATAAGCGAAAAAACCCATCTGACTGATAATACTGAATATAAATCCGAGACCTGAAAAAAATAACAACAGTCCGATCAATTCAAAGAAATCGAACGGCCGTAACACGTTAGCATAAGCATCCGCTTTAACAACAAAGCTTGTCAGGAGTGTCAACACCCCACCAAGCACTAAAGTCGTCAAAAAAAGACGCACCCATTTACGACTTGTCACTATTGTTCCTCCTAATCCTTCTTATAACCTTTCCTTTGGTATTTTATCATGAACACCCGTTTTTTTCCTTAATGATATAGCGAATATTTTTCGTGCACTTCCCCATATTAAATAATAATAGGACAAAGAAAGGGGACATTCCAAATGTCCATGAAACGCAGCTTATTGTTCATAGGATTATTTGCATTGTTTCTCACCGCATGTGCAGGGAATTCCTCTGGAAGTGAACAACAAACGGATTATGATACCACCAAAAAAATGGTTGTAGATATATTAAAGTCCGATGATGGCAAAAAAGCCATGACTGAAGTACTATCAGATGAAAAAATGCAGCAATCGATGGCTCTTGAATCAAAGGTAGTGTCCGATGCAGTCAACAAAGCATTGACCTCTGAACAAGGAAAAGAATTTTGGACGAAAATGTTTTCGGATCCAAAATTTGTAAAAGGTTTCGCAGACTCGATGAAAAAAGAACATGAGGAACTATTGAAAGGCTTGATGAAGGATTCTGAATACCAGAAACTTTTAATTGATGTTTTTCAAAATCCACAAATGATCGAGCAGATGCAAACCGTCATGGAAGGACAAAAATTCCGTGAGCATTTAGAGAAAACCATACAGGAAACCCTGAACAGTCCTTTGTTTAAAGCAGAAATGACTGACACACTGCTGAAAGCCGCTGAAAAGATGAAAGGTGGCCAAGGTCAACAAGGCGAAGGCCAAAAACCTGAACAAGGCGGTGGTGGCGAAGGTGGCGGTGGCGAAGGTGGCGGTGGCACGACTGAGTAATTAAGTCGAGCCCCTCACTTCACCTGATTTCACATAAAAAGGTCACGCATCCACTGATGGATAGCGTGACCTTTTTTAAAGTATTCATGATGTTCGATCAATTACCTTAGCCGCTACGTTACGATAAATTTGTCCAGTAGGATGGTCTTCTTGATATACAGAAGGAGCAAAGATATCTTCTTCTTCAAAAGGCTGGCGCAAAGGAATTTGTCCCAGTACATCAGTCTTTAACTGCTCTGCCAGCTTTTCTCCGCCACCACGGCCGAAAACGTATTCCTTATCGCCTGTAACCTGACTTTCAAAGTAAGCCATATTTTCAACTACACCAAGAATTTCATGCTCGGTTTGGATAGCCATCTGCCCTGCACGTGCTGCTACAAATGCAGCAGTTGGGTGTGGTGTGGTTACAATGATTTCTTTGGAAGAAGGAAGCATGGAATGTACATCCAACGCCACATCACCTGTGCCTGGCGGCAGGTCTAGCAATAGATAATCCAGATCGCCCCACTCTACTTCTTTAAAGAAGCTGGTCAACATTTTACCCAGCATAGGTCCTCGCCAGATGACTGGTGAATTATCTTCTACGAAGAATCCCATAGAAATCACCTTCACACCAAAACGCTCTACCGGCAGGATCTTTTCCCCACGTACGACTGGTCGCTCTTCGACACCCATCATATCCGGCACACTAAAGCCGTAAATATCAGCGTCGATGATACCAACTTTTTTGCCTAGACGAGCAAGAGCAATAGCTAAGTTTACAGTAACGGTAGATTTACCTACGCCGCCCTTACCACTGGCAATCGAAATAAAGGTTGTACCTGTTTGTCCATTCATCAGAGAAGCTTCTTCTGCTTGTTGAGCACTTTGTTGATATTTCTCGATAACTTCATCTGGAAGCTGGGTAAAACGCAGTCCCACAGTGGCAGCTCCAGCGCCTTTCAGGATATTGACAATTTCCTGTTGAAGCTGCATTTGTTCTGCAGTATTTGTTTTAGCCACGCCAATCTTGACACTGACATGATTCTTTTCTTCTTTAATTTTAATCTCTTCAACTCCACCTGTTTCTTCTAACGTTTTATGTAAAAACGGATCCTCGATTGGATGAAGTAATTTTTGTACTTCTTCTTTAGTTAACACGAATGATTCACCATCCTTTGAATAGTTTCAATCACAGCAAGTATAACATATTTCATATACATAATAAGTGATTTGCATCAAGGATGGTGAAATCTGTTAATCCGCTTCCGGATATTCTTCTTCACTGGTATAACGTAAAATTCCCTCATAAATGGAAGCAGCCATTTTTCTTTGATAGCTATCTTTTTTCAATAAGTTACGTTCATGAGTATTGGATAAAAAGCCGGCTTCCACCAGTGCTGCAGGAACATTTGCATGTTTGAGCAGATACATGCCATTTATAGCAAGCGCGGTTCTTTCTGTATTTTCCAGGTTGCGGATGATTTCCGCTTGTATGAATTTCGCCAGATTTTCACTTTGTTCCGAATCAGGATAATAGAATGTCTGTGCCCCGTGCCATTGAGTAGCAGGTATGGCATTCAGATGAATACTTAAAAAGAAATCCGGTTCTTTCTCATGAATGAATGCTAAACGGTTTCGTATGTCTTCTGATTTCCTCCTGGAATATCCGTTCGTATCCTCCGCGGCTAAGTCACGGTCATCACTGCGTGTCAAATATACTAGCGCTCCTCCTTGCTGGAGGTAATCCTGCAAGTATTTAGTGATATTCAGCGCAATATCTTTTTCCTGTACATTATCTTCCTCCGGCCCTTCAGCTCCTCCATCAACTCCCCCGTGTCCTGGATCAAGTACAATCACCTTCCCGGCTAACGGAAGCGACCATGTCTGCCATGTATCTTTCGCTTCCTGCACTGGATAAGCAATTAAAAAAATCAATAAGGCCAGTCCACATAACCACGTAAATACCTTCAGACGATGGTACACGTCTCCCCACCCTCTCCCATAACATTCTCTTTCAACTATATGGGACAAGGCAGGAAAATATGCTCGTCTACCCCTTACCTGTCACTTGAAAATCTAGAGTAAGGAAGCGTTCGTGCTGTACAAATGTTTTGCCTGGCTGCAGGGAAATCGGATGTGAAAAAATCGGACCGTCCGTGACAATTGAGTGAAACTCCCCATTTTCACCACATACATCAACAGACTCAGGAAGTTCTCCTAACAGTTTCTCATCTACTTCCTTCCCTAATAGGCGCTCAGGCAACGCTTCTTTATCCAGGGTGGTAATGACTGTGCGAAATCCAAGGGAGAGAAATTCATCCATAATACATCTGGGGTCATCTTTCCACAACGGGAATAACGCCTCCATACCTGCCTGTTTCATATTATCTTCCCGGTAACTCCGGATATCTTCTAAAAAAATATCGCCAAAGACCATTGCTTCTATACCCTCTGCTTTTATACCGTCTATTGCTTTTGCCATAACTGCCTCGTATTCTTTGTTATTACTATTTTCAGGGAGAAAGATTTTTTTCAAAGGAAGTTTCAACGCTTTTGCCTGACATTCTAATACTTCTTCCCTAACTCCATGGAGAGCTGTGCGTTTATTTGTATCCTGTATCGTTGTAAAAAGCCCGGCAACATGATACCCGTCATCTTTCAACATGCGGTAAAGGCTTAACATGCTGTCCTTCCCACCACTGAATGAAACCATCACCTTCCTACGGTCCACTTACATTCCCCCTTATATTAGAAAGCCTTAGTATTTTCTTATACTTTCATCCTTTAACAAAGTTAAACTTTCCTAAAGTACAAAAAAGTCTCTGATCTAAAATAGACCAGAGACTTAAATAGTGATATAAGATTAACGCTTAGAGAACTGTGGTGCACGACGAGCGCCTTTAAGACCGTATTTCTTACGTTCTTTCATGCGGCTGTCACGTGTCAATAGACCTTCACGCTTCAATGGTGTACGGTAGTCAGGGTCCGCTTGTAATAGCGCACGAGCGATACCATGACGGACAGCACCAGCCTGGCCAGTGAATCCACCACCATCAACGTTTACATATACATCATAGTTACCTTCAGTTTCTGTAACAGCAAGAGGCTGCTTTAGAATTGTACGAAGGGTTTCATACGGGAAGTAGTCTTCCGCGTCACGGTTGTTGACTACTACACGGCCGTTACCAGGAACAAGGCGTACACGTGCAGTTGACTTTTTACGACGTCCAGTACCGTTGTATTGTACTTGTGCCACTCTTCATTACCTCCTTAGATTATCCGCGAAGTTCGTAAACTTCTGGTTGTTGTGCTTCGTGCTTGTGCTCTGGGCCAGCATACACGTGAAGCTTTTTACCCATTTTACGTCCCAGGCTTCCTTTAGGAAGCATACCCTTGATTGCAATTTCAAGCATTTGCTCAGGGTATTTTGTACGCATTTCGTTAGCTGTACGAGATTTCAAACCGCCTACATGATTTGTGTGACGGTAGTAAATTTTATCGTTAAGTTTCTTACCTGAAAGTTCGATTTTTTCTGCATTGACGATAATTACGTGATCACCAGTGTCAAAGTGCGGTGTATAAGTTGGTTTATGCTTACCGCGTAGGATAGCAGCTACTTCACTTGATAGACGACCAAGTGTTTTTCCTTCTGCATCCACAACATACCATTTACGTTCAACGTTACCTTCATTAGCCATGAAAGTTGTGCGCATGTCGGTTTCCCTCCTGAATTGTTTAAATGTTTCACAGAGCTTTATTTATCTCGATACGATTAGTTTCCGGGGCTAATCGTGGTATAGAAATAAAATGCCATAGAACATATTATAATACTTACACCCTTAATGTCAAGCAAATGTTACACCAGGGGCAGTTGTTTTTTAATTTTTTAATAACATTCTACTTAAAAAGATGCTTAGTAAAAGACTTTCCATAAAAATAAGCCATGGGGCGGTGCTGTTTTCCCAGCGGCACTTCGGTCCCTGGCCAGGATCATACCAGTAACCGCTTCAGGATCACGTTCTCCCCTGCCGATTTCCAATAATGTACCAACAAGGATGCGAACCATATTGTAAAGAAAACCTGTCCCTCGGAAAATAAATGTGATTTCATTTCCTTCTACAACAACCTCCGCTTTGGTAATGGTTCGTATTTTATCACCTTTCACCGTTGTTCGTGCTGAACAAAAAGAAGTAAAATCATGTTCTCCTTCTAAATAGTCGCATGCTTTACTCATCGCTTCAATATTTAGTGGCTGTGGTACGTGATAACTGTAATGACGACGGAATAAATCAGCTTCCTTTTGGTTTAACACCTTATAGTGATATTCTTTTCCGGTGGTATCATAGCGTGCATGGAAATCAGAATTCGCATATTGAACGTCAGCCACGCGAATATCTGCTGGAAGCATGGCGGTTAACGCCCGCTTCCATCCATCGAGCGGAATATCGAGGTCAGAGGTGAAATGAATGACCTGACCGACTGCGTGTACACCTGCATCAGTCCGGCCGGAAGCAATAACTTTCACCACTTCCCCTTTATGCATTTTGGATAAAGCAGCTTCGATTTCGGCCTGGATGGTACGGCCATTCGGCTGCACTTGATACCCCGCGAACGCTGTTCCATCATATTGGATGATGCATTTCAACTTTTGCATAGAGCTTCCTCCATCCTACGATCGGGTCAAGAATAAACCGATGATAACAAGGAAAAACAGAATATACGCATAAATATCCAGCCTGCCGGTTCGAAGCTCTCTCAGTTTTGTCCTTCCTTCGCCACCCTGGTACCCCCTTGCTTCCATTGCCATGGCTAGTTCCTCAGCCCGTTTAAATGCACTGACAAACAATGGGACAAGCAGTGGGACTACAGCTTTGATACGGTCTTTGACAGGTCCTGTTCGAAAATCAACCCCGCGCGATGCCTGCGCCTTTGATATCTTCTCTGTTTCCTGCATCAAAGTAGGGATGAACCGGAGCGAAATCGACATCATCAAAGCAAGCTCATGAACAGGAAATCGAATCTTTTTTAAAGGTCCTAGCATACCTTCAATTGCATCCGTTATTTCAATAGGGGTTGTCGTTAAGGTGAGCAGCGAGGTCACTAAAATCAACAAAAAGAAGCGCAACGAAATAGCTAAACCTTGAATAAGTCCACCAGTATAAAAATCAAAGGTGAAAATACTGAATAGTACTTCTCCCTCTTTAGTGACGAATAAATGCAGAATAAAAGTAAACACAATCAAAAACCAAACTGGCAGCAGCCCTTTGATTAAATAATGTGCTGGTATTTTAGTAGAAACAGCACTCCCTACCGCAAATAAAGTAAGCAGACCATAACTCATAACAGAATTAGCAAAGAATACGATCAGCACAAAGAAAAAAATGATAGTGATTTTCGTCCTGGGGTCGAGACGATGAATAACGGAATTACCGGGTACATATTGACCGATGATCATACTGCTACTCATGGATGTCTCCCCCTTTTACCATAGCAGCCAATTCCTTTGCTAATTGTGCTATGTTCTGATTATGATAGGAGATCGTTTTTCCGAATTTCTCTTCTACTCCACTTAAGAATTGAATGACTTCAGGAACATCCAGCTGAACATGTTCTAATTCTTCCTTACGTATCAAAACCTCCAGAGGAGGTCCTTCCAAATGCTTTTTTCCATCCTTCAAAATGATGATATGGTCAGCATAGCGAAGCGCATCTTCCATGCTATGGGTAACAAGGACAGTAGTAAGTTGCTTTTCTTTATGGAGATCGGAAAACATATCCATGATTTCCCTTTGCCCGCGAGGATCCAGACCTGCAGTGGGTTCATCTAATACTAATACCTTCGGATCCATAGCCAATACTCCTGCAATAGCTACTCTCCTCATCTGACCCCCACTTAAATCAAAAGGGGAGCGGTCTAAAAGTTCCTCCGGCAAATCTACAGCCTTGATTGCTTTCTGAGTTCTCCGTTTGATTTCTTCTTGATCCACATGAAAGTTAAGTGGGCCAAATCCAATATCTTTCTCGACGGTTTCTTCAAACAATTGATGCTCAGGATATTGAAAGACAACGCCCACTTTTTCCCGCAATTCTTTTATATTTTTCGTCTTTTCATCAGCACTTATTTTGTAATTGCCAATGGTAACTTCGCCTACAGTTGGCCGCAACAGTCCATTCAAATGCTGAAGCATGGTGGACTTGCCGGAACCTGTATGCCCGATTACCGCTACAAAGGAGCCAGACCGGATATGAAACGATAGTTCACTTAATGCGCGATGCTCAAACGGTGTATTGGGTTGATAGATATAACTTACATCTTTGAATGTAATGTCCATAATTCCTCCAACAACTCCTGGTGATTAAGTGGCTCACGCTGTATATTCAAACCAGCGGCCGACAATTCAGCAGCCAGTTTGGTCACAAAAGGAGTATCTAAGCCAATATTCCGTAAAGCATCTTTCTCTGCAAAAACCTCTCGAGGAGTACCTTCCAGCCATCTGCGTCCTTGGTTCATCACTAATACTCGATCGGCTTTTATTACTTCTCTTAAATCATGCGTGATGGTAATTAAAGAGAGATCCTGATTTTCTTGTACCTGTCGTATCGTCTCCATAATTTCCATTCTGCCTTTTGGGTCAAGCATAGCAGTCGCTTCATCAAGAATGATCAGTTGAGGAGCAACAGCCAAAACACTAGCTATGGCTACTCGCTGTTTTTGTCCTCCCGAAAGGCGGTGAGGTTCATGAGCTTCGTAATCACTCATTCCGACAGCTGCTAAGCTGCTTTTGACTCTTTTTAACATCAATTCCCTGGGCAATCCGTGATTTTCCATACCGAATGCCACATCATCCCTTACCGTAGTTCCCACAAATTGGTTGTCAGGGTTTTGAAACACCATCCCGACTTTTTTTCGGATATCCCAAATTGTTTCCTCATTGACTACTATTCCATCAACCAGGATCTCTCCTTGTTGAGGTAAGAGAAGACCATTCATCAACTTAGCTATCGTTGATTTTCCTGAGCCATTATGACCGATGATCGCTAACCATTCATCCGTATGAACTGTGAAGCTTACATTCTCCAGTACCCACGGCTGATCTTCTCTATATCGGAAAGATACGTCTCTAAACTCGATAAATTGCGACAAACTTGCTCCCCCTCTGCTCGGCTAATATATTATTTCCGGGGAAATAATGTCTGAATTCCTTGAAAGAATGGGAAATTCCTGTAATGGTGCAAAACAAAAAAGGGCTGGAACCAACCTCTAGCTGAGATTCCGTCCTGCCCTTTTGCACCCTTGTTATTCATTAAACTAATTCAATGATCGCCATCTTCGCGCCATCCCCTTGACGTTCGCCAAGTTTCAGGACACGAGTGTAACCACCTTGACGATCCTCATAGCGTGGAGCGATGTCAGAGAATAGTTTTTGTAGTGCTGACTGATCCCCTTCTTCATCAGCTGAAGCACTGTATAGATACGCTTCTGCTTGACGACGAGCGTGTAGGTCCCCACGCTTGCCAAGTGTGATCATTTTGTCCACGACAGAACGAAGCTCCTTCGCTTTTGCTTCAGTCGTTTCAATACGTTCATGGATAATTAGATCCGTCGCCAGGTTGCGTAACAACGCTAAGCGCTGATCTGTAGTACGACCCAATTTTCTAGCCATTGATTATCCCTCCCTTGTTTGGACTCTCTTAGATGCAATCTATCGATCAATCGTCTTTTCTTAGACCAAGCCCGAGTTCATCTAACTTGTATTTTACTTCTTCTAATGACTTACGCCCAAGGTTACGGACCTTCATCATATCTTCTTCTGATTTATGGGCCAACTCCTGGACTGTATTGATTCCCGCACGTTTCAGGCAATTATAAGAGCGTACGGACAAATCAAGCTCTTCAATCGTCATCTCAAGCACTTTCTCTTTCTGGTCCTCTTCTTTCTCCACCATGATTTCAGCTTTTTGAGCTTCATCAGTCAGGCCGACAAAGATATTAAGGTGTTCCATATAGACTTTAGCGCCTAGAGATACAGCCTCTTCAGGACGGATACTTCCATCTGTCCATACATCAAGCGTAAGTTTATCAAAGTTTGCAGACTGACCGACACGTGTATTTTCCACTTGGTATGTTACACGTGACACTGGTGTGAAGATGGAATCAACAGGAATGACTCCAATTGGTAAATCTTCGTGATTGTTCCCCTCTGCCGGGCGATATCCTCTGCCACGTTCAGCCGTGATACGCATTTGCAAGTTGGCATTCGGGCCAAGTGTTGCAATGTGAAGATCCGGATTCAACACCTCGATATCACTATCATGCGTAATATCAGCAGCAGTTACTTTTCCTTCGCCTTGTACATCGATTTCTAAAGTCTTTTCCTCTTCAGAATAAATCTTAAGAGCCAATTGCTTCAGATTCAGAATGATAGTGGTAACATCTTCTACAACCCCATCAATGGTGGAGAATTCATGAAGAGCCCCTTCCATCTGAACAGATGTGACAGCAGCGCCAGGAAGCGAGGATAGTAGGATACGACGTAAGGAGTTACCTAGTGTTGTACCATACCCGCGTTCGAGCGGTTCGACAACGAATTTCCCAAAAGTGGCGTCATCGCTGATCTCAACCGTTTCAATTTTCGGCTTTTCAATTTCGATCATTAAACAAAACCCTCCTTCAAAACGTCGAAACCTCGGTTAGACCTCCTGTCTAACCGAAATTCCTCAGGTAGGCAGTCCCCGATTTAGAACAAATAACGTTCCGTATTGTCTGTTATACATGCGTTGCTGTTAAATAGCTATCATAACCCATTATAGACAGGGTTACAAATTCTATACAGATAAATTATACACGACGACGTTTTGGCGGACGGCAACCATTGTGAGGTACAGGCGTTACGTCACGAATAGCTGTTACTTCCAAGCCTGCTGCTTGAAGTGCACGGATGGCAGCTTCACGTCCAGCACCTGGGCCTTTAACGGTTACTTCCAATGTTTTCAAGCCATGCTCTTGTGCTGCTTTAGCTGCAGCTTCAGAAGCCATTTGAGCAGCGAATGGAGTAGATTTACGAGAACCCTTGAAACCTAGGGAACCAGCACTGCTCCAGCTTACTGCGTTACCTTGCACATCGGTGATAGTAACGATCGTATTGTTGAAAGTGGAACGGATATGCGCCACACCACTCTCAATATTCTTTTTCACACGACGTTTACGAGTGTTAGTTTTACGTGCCATATTGTTGTATTTACCTCCTTTATCAATCGATTATTTACGTTTATTAGCAACGGTACGACGTGGTCCCTTACGAGTACGGGAGTTATTCTTCGTCTTCTGTCCGCGTACTGGAAGGCCGCGACGATGGCGGATCCCACGGTAAGAACCGATTTCAATCAAACGTTTGATGTTAAGAGAAACTTCACGGCGAAGATCACCTTCAACGTTATAGTCTTCTATTGCTTTACGGATTTTAGCTAGTTCGTCCTCAGTCAAGTCGCGGACACGAGTGTCTTCAGAAACACCAGCTTTTGCCAGCACATCTTTAGCAGCGGATTTACCGATGCCGTAGATGTAAGTCAATGAAACAACGACGCGCTTGTCACGAGGAATATCAATACCTGCAATACGTGCCATAGGTTACGTGCACCTCCTTCAGAATTAACCTTGTTTTTGTTTATGCTTAGGGTTTTCGCAAATTACCATTACTTTACCTTTACGACGGATAACTTTGCATTTTTCGCAAATTGGTTTTACAGAAGGCCTTACCTTCATGATCCATACCTCCTTTTAGATCGGAGCATTTCATGCTATTTATAACGGTACGTAATTCGTCCTCTTGTCAAATCATATGGGGAAAGTTCAACCGTCACTTTGTCTCCAGGCAAGATTCGAATGAAATGCATGCGAATTTTACCAGAAACATGTGCCAGAACGGTATGTTCGTTCTCAAGTTCTACTTTGAACATAGCGTTCGGTAGAGTTTCAACGACGGTCCCTTCCACTTCAATTACATCGTCTTTCGCCATCGAGTTGATCTCCCTTCTTCAAATCAGTCACTACTTCATTGATAAATTTGGTTACGGCAAAACGCAGCTTACCATTTGTGACGCGACCAGTTTCTAGAAGGCTGTGTTGGACTTCTGGAGAAACGAAATCCATCAGCTCCACGTGCTGCAGATTCTTTTTCTTTGGTCGATCAAACTTCCGTTTCTCCCCATCAGCAAGCAGCACAAAACGATCGTCAAGCAAATCGATGACAACCATATACTGCTCTGCTTCACGTCCCTGTACAATACGAACAACTTGACCTATTCGTGGACTCGACTCAGTTTCGTTCAATCACGATCACCTTCACTTAGGCTTTGGTTAAAATCTCATAACCTTCTTCAGTAATAACGATAGTGTGTTCAAAATGCGCACACATCTTACCATCTTGAGTGACGACCGTCCAATTATCTGCAAGTGTTTTAACATACCTTTTCCCTGCATTGACCATAGGCTCAACCGCTAATACCATGCCAGGCTTCAATCTTGGACCTTTGTTTGGAGGTCCATAATGAGGGATCTGCGGATCCTCATGAAGTTCCTGACCGACCCCGTGTCCGACATACTCGCGGACAATGGAGTATCCTAACGGTTCAACGTGACTTTGAATGGCATGCGATATATTTGAAAGGCGTACACCTGGTTTTGCTTCATCAAGTCCTTTGAACAAGGATGTCTCAGTAACTTTCAGCAAATCCTCTGTCTTTTCATCAATTTCACCGACTGGATAAGTCCAGGCAGAATCGCCATGATATCCTTTGTATTTAGCACCGATATCAATGCTGATGATATCTCCTTCATTCAATTTCCGGTCACCCGGAATTCCATGAACAAGTTCCTCATTGACCGAGGCGCAAATACTACCACGGAAACCATTATACCCTTTAAAGGAAGGAATTGCATCCATACTGCTGATGAACTCCTCTGCAATACGGTCCAATTCTCCAGTAGTGATACCTGGTTGAATGTGTTTTTTCAACTCCCGGTGCGTCAGGGCTACAATCTTGCCCGCTTCACGCATGATTTCAATTTCCCGTGGTGTTTTTGTGATGATCATTTAGATAAGCCTCCGAGCTTTTCGTCGATGTCCTTGAATACTTGGTTGATATCTTGGTCACCTTTGATTGTTACTAAATAGCCTTTGTCCTTATAGAAGTCCAACATTGGTTGTGTTTGTTCAATATTTACATCCAAACGCTTACGGACGGTTGCTGGCTGGTCGTCTTCACGTTGAATCAACTCAGATCCATCCTTATCACATTTGCCTTCCACTTTAGGAGGGTTGTAAATGACGTGGTACGTAGCACCACATGTCGGGCAAACACGTCTTCCTGTCAAACGTTCTACCAGTTGATCGGTCGGAACATCGATATGAAGAACATAATCTAATGATTCGTTCATATCTTTCAACAGATTTTCGAGGGCTTCGGCTTGAGCGATAGTTCTTGGAAAACCATCCAGCAAGAAACCTTTTTGACAATCATCTTTGCTGAGACGTTCGCGAACGATTCCGATAGTAACTTCATCAGGAACCAATTCACCTTTGTCCATGAACGATTTTGCTTCTTTACCTAATGCTGTTCCTTCTTTGATAGCTAAACGGAACATATCTCCAGTTGAGATATGAGGGATGTTATATTTTTCGACTATCTTTTCAGCCTGAGTGCCCTTGCCGGCACCAGGAAGACCCATCAGAATTAAATTCAACTTATTCCCCTCGCTCTCATGTTGATCATCCATATGCAATCACGCAGGATGTTTATTTAATAAAACCTTTATAGTGGCGTTTCACTAATTGACTCTCCAACTGTTTCATCATTTCAAGTGCAACCCCTACTACGATGAGCAAGCTGGTACCACCAATTTGAATACTAGGTGGCAGATTTGCCAATGACCCAAGTATGATCGGCAGAATCGAAACGGCAGCGAGGAAAATCGAGCCGACGAAAGTAAGACGATACATTACTCGTGTCAAATAAGTTTCCGTGTTTTGCCCTGGTCGGATACCAGGAATATATCCGCCTTGCTTCTTCAAGTTTTCTGCCATTTGTTCAGGATTAACTTGAACAAAAGTATAGAAGTACGTGAAGGCGATGATCAAAGCGACATAAATGACCATACCAGGCCAGTTTTGATAGTTGAAAATATATTCAATCGTACTTGCAACTTCACTTCCTTCAAAAAATCCAGCGATTGTACGCGGTGCAATGATGAAAGAAATTGCAAAGATGACCGGGATTACCCCTGCCGCATTCACTTTAATCGGTAAATGCGTGGAGTGACCACCTACAGGTGAACGATTTACAAGGCGTTTGGCATATTGGACTGGAATTTTACGTAGTGCTTGCTGGATGAAAATGACACCAACAACCACAGCTACGATTACTAGTAGAATGATTGCCAAGATTACGATGTTGATAAACAATTGTTCACCAGGATCAGCGAGATACTTATCATACAGTTGATTTACACCTTGCGGAATAGCAGCTACGATACCTGCAAAAATCAAGATGGAAATTCCGTTTCCTACTCCATTTGCAGTGATTTGTTCACCAAGCCACATCAAGAATGCCGTACCGCCGGTCAGTACCAACGCAATAACAAGGAACTTACCTACTCCAGGGTTCTGGATCAACTGTCCCTGCGTCATAGCGTTGAATCCGATCGACATTCCGATCGCTTGAATAAATGCTAGAACGATGGTTCCATATCGAGTGAATTGAGCTAATTTTCTGCGGCCCACTTCCCCTTGTTTCTTCCATTCTGCAAACTTAGGTACTACGTCCATCTGCAGTAACTGCATGATGATGGAAGCAGTAATGTAGGGCATGATTCCCATCGCAAAAATGGAGAAGTTCTGTAACGCACCGCCCCCGAAAGTATTCAAGAACCCGAAGGCATTCTGTTCATCCATGAAGTTGATAGCATTTTTATCCGTAAATGGTACAGGAATGAACGTACCAAAACGGAACACGATCAACATCAATAATGTGAATATGATTTTTTGCCGAATATCACCCACGCGCATAAAATTGGAGATTGTCCGGAACATTAAATCACCTCAGTTTGACCGCCCGCTGCTTCAATTGCTTCTTTAGCTGAAGCAGAGAACTTGTGAGCTTTTACTGTGAGTTTTTTCTCGATTGATCCGTTACCAAGAACCTTGATACCAGCTTTTTCTTTGCTTACTACGCCAGTTTCAAGTAAAAGCTCAGGAGTAACCTCTGTGCCTTCATCAAAGCGATTAAGTGCATCAAGGTTTACGATAGCGAATTCCTTACGATGGATGTTAGTGAATCCACGCTTAGGAAGACGTTGGAACAATGGCATTTGTCCACCTTCGAACCCTGGACGAGTGCCACCGCCGGAACGAGCTTTTTGTCCTTTATGACCACGCCCGGAAGTTTTACCATTTCCTGTAGCCATTCCGCGTCCGACACGGTTACGTTCTTTACGAGCACCTTTTGATGGCTTCAATTCATGTAGTTTCATGCGAGCACCTCCTCTTTGCGCTTAATGTTATTCTACTTCTTTAACTGCAACCAAGTGGGATACTTTGTTGACCATTCCACGATTAGACGGAGTGTCTTCTAGTACCACTGATTGACGAATTTTATTCAAGCCAAGTGTTTTGACAGTTAGACGTTGGTCTTCAGGTCTGCCGATCACACTGCGCGTGAGGGTAACTTCCAACTTTTTAGCCATGTTATTTCCCTCCTTATCCTAACAGTTCTTCTACAGACTTTCCACGTAGTTTAGCTACATCTTCAGCACGCTTAAGCTCGTTCAGGCCGCTGATTGTTGCACGGACCATGTTGATTGGTGTGTTGGATCCCAGGGATTTAGATAGGATGTCGCCTACACCTGCAAGCTCAAGTACGGCACGGACAGGGCCACCAGCGATTACTCCGGTACCTTCTGCAGCTGGTTTCAAGAGAATGTTTCCAGCGCCGAATTGTCCATGGATTTCATGTGGAATAGTCGTACCAACGACTGGTACACTGATCAAGTTTTTCTTTGCATCGTCAATCGCCTTTTTGATCGCTTCTGGTACCTCTTGGGCTTTACCAGTACCGAATCCGACGTGACCATTTTTATCACCTACAACAACCAATGCCGCAAAGCGGAAACGACGTCCACCTTTAACTACTTTTGCTACACGGTTGACTGTTACCACGCGTTCTTCTAGATCTAGTTTACTAGGGTCGATGTTTGTACGCATATATGTCCCTCCTTTAACGATTAAAATTCAAGGCCGGCTTCACGAGCGGCTTCTGCTAATGCTTTTACACGTCCATGATACAAGTAACCGCCACGGTCAAACACGACGTTCTTATATCCATTTTCTTGTGCACGTTGTGCAATCAATTCTCCGACTTTTTTAGCAGCTTCCACGTTTCCAGTGCTCTCAACTTCGACACCGTTATCGTTAGTAGAAGCACTAGCTACTGTCACCTGGTTCACATCATCGATCAATTGAGCATAGATGTGCTTGTTAGAGCGATATACGTTCAAACGTGGGCGTGCAGCAGTTCCAGAAATGCTGCGACGTACACGAGCATGTCTTTTCTTACGTGTCACATTTTTATCAGGCTTAGTGATCATCAAGGTCACTCCTTTCTGTTGCTTACTTGCCCTTACTTAGCAGTTTTACCTTCTTTACGACGTACATATTCGCCTTCATAACGGATACCTTTACCTTTGTAAGGCTCTGGTGGACGAATCGCACGGATGTTGGCAGCTACAGCTCCAACCAATTCTTTATCGATGCCTTTTACCACAAGTTTTGTGTTGGAAGGAACGTCGATTTCAATACCATCACGCTGTTCTACTTCTACAGGGTGGGAATAACCAGCATTGATAGTCACTTTGTTACCTTGCTTTGTCGCACGGTAACCTACCCCGATGATTTCAAGACTCTTTTCGTAACCTTTGGATACTCCTTCAACCATGTTTCCGATCAGGCTGCGAGTTGTTCCATGAAGGGCACGATGTTCTTTACTTTCGCTTGGACGCTCTACTGTAAGAACATTGTCTTCAATCTTGATCGTCATATCCTGGTGGAACGTTTGAGTAAGTTCCCCTTTAGGACCTTTTACTGTAACCGTGTTGTTGTCGTTTTTAACCTCAACACCTTCTGGAAGTTCTAATGATTTTAAACCTACGCGAGACATACCTTTGCACCTCCTGTCTTCTCTATAAGATTACCAGATATAGGCAAGCACTTCGCCGCCAATAGCCTGCTCACGTGCTTCTTTATCGGTTAATACACCTTTTGATGTGGAAACGATAGCTACACCTAAACCATTCAATACTTTAGGCAGCTCTTCTGCTTTTGCGTATACACGCAAACCTGGTTTACTAATACGTTTTAGTCCAGTGATAACGCGTTCGTCGTTTTGTCCGTATTTCAAGAAAATACGTAGCATACCTTGATGATTGTCTTCTACATATTCAAAATCACGCACAAACCCTTCACGCTTAAGGATATCAGCGATCTCCTTCTTCAAATTTGAAGCTGGAAGTTCTAGCTTCTCATGGCGAACCATGTTGGCATTACGAATACGTGTCAGCATATCTGCAATCGGATCTGTCATTGTCATAACTTGTTACCTCCTTCCCTATCGGGCTCTTTACCAGCTAGCTTTTTTGACGCCAGGAATTTGTCCTTTATATGCAAGTTCACGGAAGCAAATACGGCAAAGTTTGAATTTGCGTAGTACGGAATGAGGACGTCCACAACGCTCACAACGTGTATATTCCTGAACTTTATATTTTTGCGGTCGCTTTTGTTTCGCGATCATTGATTTTTTAGCCACAATTTTCCCTCCTTTGTTAGCTCATTATTTTTGAAACGGCATGCCAAACTGAGCTAAGAGTTCACGCGCTTCTTCATCAGTGTTCGCTGTAGTTACTACAACGATATCCATTCCACGCACTTTGTTGACTTTATCATAATTAATCTCTGGGAAAATCAATTGTTCTTTTACGCCAAGCGTGTAGTTTCCTCGGCCGTCGAATGCTTTCTTAGAGATACCACGGAAGTCACGTACACGTGGCAGGGAAACAGCAATCAACTTTTGCAAGAATTCATACATGCGCTCACCGCGAAGTGTGACTTTCGCGCCGATTGGCATTCCTTCACGAAGGCGGAAGCCAGCGATTGATTTCTTCGCGCGTGTCACCATTGGTTTTTGACCAGTGATAAGTGATAATTCTTCAACTGCAGTATCCAAAGCTTTCGCATTTTGTACTGCATCACCTACACCCATGTTGACTACAATCTTCTCAACTTTAGGTGTTTGCATGATAGAGTCATAATTGAATTTTTCCATCAAAGATGGCACTACTTCTTCTTGATACTTTTTCTTTAGTTCGTTCATCGTATGGCCCTCCTTTCGTCGCTAATTAGTTACCTAACGTTTCACCAGACTTTTTAGCGATACGAACTTTCTTTCCGTTTTCTTCCTTATATCCAACGCGTGTTGGTTCGCCGGATTTCGGATCGATCGGCATCACATTAGATACATGGATAGGTGCTTCCTGGTTGAGGATTCCACCTTGTGGGTTATCTTGAGAAGGTTTCGCGTGTTTTTTAACCACGTTGATCCCTTCAACTAGTACACGTTCATTTTTCGGGTAAGCTTCAAGTACAGAGCCTTGCTTGCCTTTGTCCTTACCGGAAATGACCATTACCTTATCGCCTTTTTTCACATGCATGCTTGACGCACCTCCTTAACAACGCGATTCATTCTTTATAGTACTTCTGGAGCTAGAGATACGATTTTCATGAATTTTTCATCACGTAATTCACGAGCAACTGGACCGAAGATACGAGTACCGCGTGGTCCTTTATCGTCACGGATGATTACGGCTGCATTCTCATCAAATCGAATGTAAGAACCATCTTTACGGCGAGCTCCGCTCTTAGAACGTACGATGACTGCTCTTACTACCTCACCTTTTTTAACAACGCCTCCTGGTGTTGCTTGTTTTACCGTAGCAACGATGACGTCACCGATGTTGGCGGTCTTACGTCCAGAACCACCTAACACTTTGATTGCTTGGATTTCACGAGCACCAGAGTTGTCTGCGACTTTTAAACGACTCTCTTGTTGGATCATATCGTTGTAACCTCCCTTCGGAATCCTTCCGAGCGAACTTTAATTAGATAATTACTGACTCTTCAACGATTTCAACCAAACGGAAACGCTTAGTAGCTGATAGCGGACGAGTTTCCATGATACGGACGACGTCGCCGTTCTTAGCTTGGTTGTTTTCGTCATGTGTTTTGAACTTCTTAGAGTATTTGACACGCTTGCCATAAAGTTTGTGGAATTTATACGTTTCAACCATTACCGTAATGGTTTTATCCATCTTGTCAGATACTACACGACCAGTGTAAACCTTACGATTGTTACGTTCACTCATGTGAGGGTAACCTCCTCTCAACTATTAGTTATTTACGCCTAGCTCTCTTTCGCGAACAACGGTCTTCATTTTTGCAATAGACTTGCGAACCTCACGGATACGCGCTGTGTTCTCAAGTTGACCTGTTGCTAGCTGGAAACGTAGGTTGAAAAGTTCTTCTTTTAAAGATTTAACTTTTTGTTCAATTTCGGCAGTGGTTAATTCTCTGATTTCATTAGCCTTCATTGATTTCACCACCAATTTCTTCACGTTTTACGAATTTAGTTTTGATCGGCAGCTTGTGAGAAGCAAGGCGCAACGCTTCGCGTGCTACTTCTTCTGATACACCTGCGATTTCAAACATAATTTTTCCAGGTTTTACTACTGCAACCCATCCTTCAGGAGCACCTTTACCGGAACCCATGCGGACCTCTAGGGGTTTAGCAGTATAAGGTTTGTCAGGGAAGATTTTGATCCAAACCTTACCGCCACGCTTCATGTAACGAGTCATCGCGATACGCGCTGCCTCGATTTGACGGCTAGTAATCCATGCAGGCTCTACAGCTTGCAAACCATATTCACCGAATGCTACTGAAGTTCCACCTTTTGCACGGCCTTTCAAACTAGTACGGTGTTGACGACGATACTTGACACGTTTAGGCATTAACATAATGCTTTTCCCCCTTCCTTAGTTGTTGTTTTTAGTTGGAAGGACTTCTCCACGATAGATCCACACTTTAACACCAAGCTTACCGTAAGTGGTGTCTGCTTCTGCAGTTCCGTAATCGATATCTGCACGAAGTGTGTGTAGTGGCACGGTTCCTTCACTATAATGTTCTGCACGAGCGATGTCTGCGCCGCCAAGACGTCCGGATACTTGTGTACGGATACCTTTAGCTCCTGCGCGCATAGCACGTTGGATTGTTTGTTTCTGAGCACGACGGAAAGAAATACGGTTTTCCAATTGACGTGCGATATTTTCAGCAACCAATGTTGCATTCAAGTCAGCTTTTTTAACTTCTACGATGTTGATGTGAACTCGCTTGCCAGTAAGGTTGTTCAATGACTTACGAAGCGCTTCGACTTCAGAACCGCCTTTACCGATAACCATACCAGGCTTAGCAGTGTGGATGGTAATGTTCACACGGTTTGCTGCACGTTCAATTTCGATCGTTGATACTGCAGCATCCTTCAGACGTTGTTCAACATATTCACGAATCTTAATGTCTTCATGTAGTAAGTCTGCATAGTCTTTACCAGCGTACCACTTGGATTCCCAATCGCGGATAACGCCGACACGAAGACCTACCGGATTAACTTTTTGACCCACTGATTATCCCTCCTTCTTTTCTGATACGACAACTGTAATATGGCTTGTGCGTTTGTTGATCTGGCTTGCACGTCCCATTGCGCGTGGGCGGAAACGTTTCATTGTTACGCCTTCGTTTACAAACGCCTCAGAAATATATAAGTTTTCTGGATCTAGTTCATAGTTATGCTCTGCGTTAGCGATAGCAGATTTCAATACTTTTTCTACAACCGGAGAAGCGCCACGACGAGTATTATTTAAAATACCGATCGCTTCGCCAACGTTTTTTCCTCGAATCAAATCGATAACAATACGAACTTTACGAGGAGCAATACGAACGGTTTTTGCAACGGCTTTAGCTTGCATGTAGAGTGCCTCCTCTCATTTAGCGTTTTGTTTTCTTATCGTCGCCGGAGTGACCCTTGAACGTACGGGATGGCGCGAATTCGCCAAGCTTATGACCTACCATGTCTTCTGTAACGTAGACTGGCACGTGCTTACGTCCATCATAAACTGCGATTGTGTGTCCGACAAAATTAGGGAAAATAGTAGAACGACGTGACCAAGTTTTAACCACTTGCTTTTTGTCGTCTTCATTCAATTTCTCAACTTTTTTCATTAAATGGTCATCTACGAAAGGTCCCTTTTTTAGGCTGCGACCCATACATAAACCTCCCTTCGTGATTGAGAGACGGGTTTCATCCCCCGTCGATCAACCCCGTTATTTTTTACGTTTACGTACAATATACTTATCTGTAGGTTTGTTACGCTTACGAGTCTTAAGACCAAGCGTAGGTTTACCCCATGGAGACATTGGTGACTTACGTCCGATTGGCGCGCGTCCTTCACCACCACCGTGTGGGTGATCACTAGGGTTCATAACAGAACCACGTACAGTAGGGCGCTTACCTAAGTGACGGGAACGTCCAGCTTTACCAATGTTGATTAGTTCATGCTGCAGGTTACCTACCTGGCCGATAGTCGCACGGCAAGTGCTTAGAACCAAACGAACTTCACCAGAAGTCAAACGTACAAGTGTGTACTTGTCTTCGCGTCCTAGTACTTGAGCCTGCGCACCGGCAGAGCGAGCCATTTGACCGCCGCGTCCTGGTTTAAGCTCAATGTTGTGGATGATCGTACCAACTGGGATGTCTTTTAATTGAAGGGCGTTACCAGCTTTGATGTCAGCACCTTCACCAGACATGATTTCATTACCTACTTGCAATCCTTTAGGAGCAAGGATGTAACGCTTTTCACCATCTACATAGTGGATTAAAGCAATGTTAGCGGAACGGTTTGGATCGTATTCGATTGTAGCAACGCGTCCTGGTATTCCATCTTTGTCACGCTTAAAGTCGATGATACGGTATTGACGCTTATGACCGCCGCCTTGATGACGAACTGTTAATTTACCTTGGTTGTTACGGCCGCCGCGTTTGTGCAACGGTGATAGCAAGGATTTTTCTGGCTTATCGGTTGTGATTTCAGCAAAATCAGAACCAGTCATAAATCTGCGACCATTCGTTGTTGGTCTGTACTTTTTAATCGCCATCGTTTTTTCCCTCCTTCACAAATGAGTTTTTTATTTATACACCTTCAAAGAATTCTAGTTCTTTACTATCTTCAGTCAAAGTGACAACTGCTTTCTTACGGTCAGAACGGTATCCACCATATCGACCCATACGCTTGAATTTACCTTTAAGGTTCAACGTGTTGACACGCTCAACTTTCACGTCGAAGATTTCCTCTACGGCATGCTTGATTTGTGTCTTGTTCGCTTTGGTATCTACTTCAAACGTATATTTCTTTTCTCCCATAAGGTCAGCAGAGTGTTCCGTAATGACAGGGCGCTTAATGATATCACGAGCGTCTTTCATTATGCAAGCACCTCCCCTGCTTTGTCAGCTGCTTCCTTCGTCAGGATCAGCTTGTCATGCGCCAACAAATCCAATACATTCAACTGATCGACAGTTACTGTCTTAGCATTAGGAATGTTGTTTGTTGAGCGAGTTACATTTTCGTCTTCATCCGCTGTGACGATCAACGCTTTTGTGTTGACATCCAGAGCTTTTAGGACGTTGACTGCTTCTTTAGTCTTTGGAGCATCGAAAGAAAGAGACTCTAACACTACTACGTTTTCTTCGTTGATTTTAGAAGAAAGAGCAGAACGAAGTGCCAGACGGCGTACTTTCTTTGGAAGCTTATAGCTGTAGCTGCGTGGTGTAGGACCGAATACAGTTCCACCGCCAACCCATTGTGGGGAACGGATAGAACCTTGACGTGCACGTCCTGTACCTTTTTGACGCCATGGTTTACGGCCTCCGCCACTCACTTCTGAACGATTCTTGACTTTGTGTGTGCCTTGACGCAAAGATGCGCGTTGCATAACTACTGCTTCATGTAGTACGTGTGTATTTGGCTCAATACCGAATACGGCATCGTTCAATTCCACATCGCCTACCTGAGAGCCACTTTGGTTTAATAGTGCTACTTTAGGCATGACTAATCCTCCCTTCCTTTAATTATTTGCTAGCCTTGATTGCACTTGAAATTTTAACGTAAGATTTTTTCGGGCCAGGTACATTACCTTTGATAAGCAACAAGTTGCGATCTACGTCCACTTGTACTACTTCAAGGTTTTGCAATGTCACTTGCTCATTACCCATTTGACCAGGAAGGTTTTTACCCTTGAATACACGCATTGGATCAATTACACCCATTGCCCCTGGACGACGGTGATAACGAGAACCGTGTGTCATTGGTCCGCGGGATTGGTTGTGACGCTTGATTGCACCTTGGAAACCTTTACCCTTGGATGTTCCAGTGACATCAATGATGTCTCCAGCTTCGAAAATATCTACCTTAACCTCTTGACCTACTTCATAATCGTCAAGATTTACATTACGGATTTCACGAACGTAGCGCTTAGGGGTGGTGTTTGCTTTATCAGCATGTCCTTGCCCAGCTTTGTTCACGCGATTCTTCTTTTGATCAGCAAAGCCCAATTGTAGGGATTCATAACCGTCGTTTTCGATCGTCTTCTTTTGAAGAACAACGTTCGGCTCGGCTTGAACCACTGTAACTGGGATCAACTCGCCGTTTTCAGAGAAAACTTGAGTCATGCCGACTTTGCGTCCTAAGATTCCTTTCGCCATCCGTTACACCTCCTATTATTTTGAAAATACTATTATAGTTTGATTTCGATATCTACACCAGATGGTAGATCCAAACGCATTAGTGAATCTACAGTTTGTGGCGTTGGATTAACGATGTCGATTAGACGTTTGTGTGTACGCATTTCAAATTGCTCACGAGCATCTTTGTACTTGTGCACCGCACGCAAAACTGTGTAAATGCTTTTTTCTGTCGGAAGCGGGATTGGACCAGATACATTAGCACCTGAACGCTTCGCAGTGTCCACGATTTTTTCAGCGGATTGATCAAGAATACGATGATCATACGCCTTTAAACGAATACGAATCTTCTCTTTTGCCATTATTTTCCCTCCTTTTCGCCCATTTTTTATAAATAGACTTTCTCCGCGAAAATTCCTCGACTCACCCGCCATGGCAAAGGGGCCGGGTGTGCCAACAACCTTTCGCTTCATCGCCTTTTATGACCAACATTATTCATTATATAGAAGAATATTGGCGAATGCAAGCATAAATTCAACGAATCTATGAAGCAACACTCAAATCATTATACAAACTTCTTTTGCTCATTTCAACCCTTTCTCCCAGTATGTTTCAAACTCTTCATAAGTAATACTTGGAAAGGAGTTTTTGACGAGTTTCTTCTATATAAATAGCAATGAATAACAGCGAGCTATGTTTATTCAATTATAAGACCGAAAAGTCGAAGACTTGATTTCGAGATATTGTTGTGGAGAAAGGGTCGTTGGGGAACGACTCGCTTTCCACGGGCGTCCGCTGAGCCTCCTCGAGCTGACGCTCTGTGGGGTCTCATCTGGAACTCTTTTCCCGTAGGAGTCTCCCCGTTCCCCCACGCCCCTTACCACATAAGATTATCGAAATTGCCTTTGAATGTCCTTACCTAATTTCGAGAAAAATCCCGTCATAACGAATTGATTGTGTTTTTTGCTTCTAAAGCACGCCATTTTTGAGAGGAGTTTCGAGGTAACCATTGTATGGTGGCTGGGAAAACGGTGAGACTCCTCGAAAATGCTACGCATTCTCTTCGTGCGGTGATTATTCAAGATGCAAATTCAAAGTCCTGTGGGATGAACATGATCGGTGAGATCCCGGAAGGCGAAGCTTGAGGAAGCTCACAACATGCCCACGGAAAGCGATCCGTTTTCCCAGCCGCCATAATTGCAACCTAAAGTCTCAAAACTGTGTCTTCATGTAAAGGGAGCTTTAACTGTAAAATCAACCTTCAAGTGACAGATCGGTGAAACATATCGGAAGAAACAAAAAAGACAGCGATGCTAGATCGCTGTCTTTTTATAGTTAATGTCGTTATTACTCAGTGATTTCAGCAACAACGCCGGCGCCTACTGTACGGCCACCTTCACGGATAGAGAACTTAGTTCCATCTTCGATAGCGATTGGAGAGATAAGTTCAACTGTCATTTCAACGTTGTCACCAGGCATTACCATTTCTACTCCTTCTGGCAACTGGCAAACACCAGTTACGTCAGTTGTACGGAAGTAGAACTGTGGGCGATAGTTAGTGAAGAATGGAGTATGACGTCCACCTTCTTCTTTAGATAGTACATAAACTTCTGCACGGAACTTCGTGTGTGGAGTGATAGAACCTGGCTTAGCAAGTACTTGTCCACGGTTGATATCTTCACGGGATACACCACGAAGAAGTGCACCGATGTTGTCACCAGCTTCTGCATAGTCAAGAAGCTTACGGAACATTTCAACACCAGTTACAGTTGTTTTCTTAGCTTCAGGCATTAGTCCGATGATTTCGATTTCGTCACCGACTTTAACTTGACCACGCTCTACACGGCCAGTTGCAACTGTACCACGACCAGTGATAGAGAATACGTCCTCTACTGGCATCATGAATGGCTTGTCAGTGTCACGCTCTGGAGTTGGGATGTACTCATCAACAGCGTCCATTAGTTCGAAGATTTTAGCTTCGTACTCGTCGTCGCCTTCTAGGGCTTTAAGAGCTGAACCTTTGATTACTGGTACATCATCACCAGGGAATTCATATTCAGTCAATAGATCGCGAACTTCCATTTCTACTAGCTCAAGAAGCTCTTCGTCGTCTACCATGTCTGTTTTGTTTAGGAATACTACGATCGCAGGTACACCTACTTGACGAGAAAGAAGGATGTGCTCACGAGTTTGTGGCATTGGACCGTCAGCTGCAGATACAACCAGGATTGCACCGTCCATTTGAGCAGCACCAGTGATCATGTTTTTAACATAGTCAGCGTGGCCTGGGCAGTCAACGTGTGCATAGTGACGAGTGTCAGTTTCATACTCAACGTGTGCAGTAGCGATTGTGATACCGCGCTCACGCTCTTCTGGAGCACCGTCAATCATGTCATAAGCCATTGCAGTACCTGAACCAGATTTCTTGTGAAGTACTGTAGTGATTGCTGCAGTTAGAGTTGTTTTACCATGGTCAACGTGTCCAATTGTACCAATGTTGACGTGGGACTTGGAACGATCAAATTTTTCTTTACCCATTTATAGTTCCTCCTTTAAATAAATAACAGATTGTTATGGTTTAACTTTTTTATAGGAAGCTCAGAAGCAACATATTGCTGCTTCTAAGCCTACAATATAATTTATACTTTATATAGTCAATAAAATCAATTACTGACCGGCATTTTTCTTGATGATTTCATCAGAAATGCTCTTCGGTACTTCTTCATAATGGTCAAAATGCATAGAGTAAGTTCCACGACCTTGTGTGTTGGAGCGCAACGCCGTTGCGTAACCGAACATCTCAGATAGTGGTACGAATGCTTTAACCACTTGAGCTGAACCGCGAGCTTCCATTCCTTCTACACGGCCACGACGGGAAGTGACGTCACCCATGATATCACCCATGTATTCTTCAGGGATGACAACTTCCACTTTCATCAATGGCTCAAGAAGAACTGGCTTACACTTGTTCTTAGCTTCTTTAAGTGCCATGGAAGCGGCAACTTTAAACGCCATCTCGTTGGAGTCGACATCGTGGTAAGAACCATCATAAAGGGTTGCTTTGATGTCTACCATTGGATATCCGGCTAGTACACCATTTTCCAAGGATTCTTTAATACCTTGTTCTACGGAAGGAATGTACTCACGTGGAACGACACCACCGACGATTTTGTTTGTAAATTCAAATCCTGCGCCTTCTTCGTTAGGCTCAAATTTGACCCAAACGTGACCGTATTGACCACGACCACCAGACTGACGTACGAATTTACCTTCGACCTCTGCGCTGCCACGGAAGGTTTCACGATAAGCAACCTGTGGAGCACCGATGTTTGCGTCTACTTTAAATTCACGGCGCAGACGATCAACAATGATGTCGAGGTGAAGCTCACCCATACCTTTGATGATTGTTTGGCCAGTTTCCGTATCAGTCTCAGTTACGAATGTAGGATCTTCTTCTGCCAGTTTACCAAGGGCAACAGCCATTTTATCCTGGTCCGCTTTCGACTTAGGCTCAATCGCAACGGAGATAACAGGCTCAGGGAATTCCATAGACTCAAGGATTACAAGACTTTTCTCGTCACACAATGTGTCACCAGTACCAGTATCCTTCAGACCTACAGCACCCGCGATGTCCCCGGCATATACTTCAGAGATCTCTTCACGGGAGTTTGCGTGCATTTGCAGGATACGACCGACACGCTCACGCTTATCTTTCGTTGAGTTCTTCACGTAAGAACCGGCTTTTAAAGTTCCGGAATAAACACGGAAGAAAGTCAGTTTACCTACATACGGGTCTGTTGCAACCTTAAATGCCAAGGCAGAGAAAGGCTCTTTGTCATCCGCTTTACGGACAACTTCTTCTTCTGTTTGTGGAACGTGACCTTCGATTGGAGGTACATCCAATGGTGATGGAAGATAATCGATAACTCCATCAATCAATAGCTGGACACCTTTGTTTTTGAAGGCAGAACCACAGAATACAGGGTAGAATTCCACGCTAAGTGTTGCTTGACGGATAGCTGATCTCAATTCGTCATTAGTGACTTCTTCCCCTTCGAGGAATTTCATCATTAAGTCTTCATCAAAATCTGCTACAGCTTCAACCAACTTGCTGCGGTATTCTTCTGCTTGTTCTTTATGGCTGTCAGGAATTTCACGAGCTTCCGCACGTGTACCCAAATCATCCATGTAGTAGTATGCTTCCATCGTTATCAAGTCGATGATTCCTTCGAAATCATCTTCTGCTCCGATTGGAAGCTGGACAGCTGCTGCATTTGCTCCAAGACGGTCTTTAAGTGTGCTTAAAGAGTAAAGGAAGTCTGCACCAATTTTGTCCATTTTGTTTACGAATACGATACGCGGAACGCCGTATGTCGTAGCTTGGCGCCATACTGTTTCTGTTTGAGGCTCAACACCTGATTGAGCATCAAGGACTGCTACGGATCCATCAAGTACACGAAGGGAACGTTCAACCTCTACTGTGAAGTCCACGTGTCCTGGTGTATCAATGATGTTGATACGATGACCTTTCCATTGAGCAGTAGTAGCAGCGGATGTAATGGTGATACCGCGCTCCTGTTCCTGCTCCATCCAGTCCATTTGGGAAGCACCTTCGTGAGTTTCCCCAATTTTATGGATACGTCCTGTATAGAAAAGGATACGTTCAGTAGCAGTTGTCTTACCGGCATCGATGTGGGCCATGACACCGATATTACGTGTTTTCTCCAAGGAGAATTCTCTAGGCATGAATCTTTCTCCTTCCTGAATATAAGTTTTGTAGTTGGTTTGGCATTACCAGCGGTAGTGAGCGAATGCTTTGTTCGCTTCTGCCATTTTGTGCATATCTTCGCGTTTCTTGACAGATGCACCTGTGTTGTTTGCTGCATCTAAAACTTCGTTAGCCAGGCGCTCTTCCATCGTTTTTTCTCCGCGCAGGCGTGAGTAATTTACGATGAAACGCAACCCTAGTGCTTGACGACGCTCTGGACGTACCTCAACTGGTACCTGGTAGTTTGAACCACCAACACGACGAGCGCGCACCTCAAGTACTGGCATAACATTTTTCATTGCTTGTTCGAAAACTTCCATAGGGTCATTACCGCTACGTTCCTGAACAAGATCAAAAGCTTTATAAAGAATCTTCTGGGCTTTACCGCGTTGTCCGTCAACCATGATCTGGTTGATCAAACGAGTAACAAGTTTAGATTTGTAAAGCGGATCTGGCAACACATCACGCTTAGCTACTGGACCTTTACGTGGCATATGTCCCCCTCCTTCCATGATGAATTTTTATAATCAAGCCACTTTCAGGCTGTTATTTTTTAGGGCGCTTTGTTCCGTACTTAGAACGGCCTTGCATACGTCCTTCGACTCCTGCAGTATCAAGCGCACCACGAACGATGTGGTAACGCACACCTGGTAAGTCCTTTACACGTCCGCCACGGATAAGAACAACACTGTGCTCTTGCAGGTTGTGGCCGATACCAGGAATGTATGCAGTAACTTCGATACCGTTAGTCAAACGTACACGCGCATATTTACGCAATGCAGAGTTTGGTTTTTTCGGCGTCATTGTACCAACACGAGTACATACTCCACGTTTTTGCGGAGAAGACTGGTCTGTCAATGATTTTTTGAAGCTGTTGTAACCTTTATTCAACGCAGGAGAGTCGGATTTACGACCTTTGCTCACGCGTCCTTTACGAACTAATTGGTTAATAGTAGGCATGTTTTATGTCCTCCCTTCCTCACTTTTTCAATACCACACATCCAGGTGGTTCATAATAAGGCAAAAAACAAAGCTTTCGCGATTGACCGCCAAAACTTTATTGCTTTATCGCCACTGTAGCTGCACCGACATCAATGTCACAGGCTTCTCCCAGTTTTTTCATAGAATCAACCCGCTGGCAGGGAATGTTCAATTCTTCAGCCAGGCGCATTACTTTTTCTGTCACGTGCTGATCAGCATCATCAGCTACGAAGACTTCTTCCACTCCACCATTTTTCATGGCTTTTAGTGTCTGTTTCGTTCCAATAACGATATTAGAATTAGCCTGTGCTACTTTTTCATAAGACATTTAAGCATATCCTCCAAAGTAACAAGGATAAATGGAAGCACCTTGATTATATTATCACTCCCGGTTTTGCATGTCAACATTATTCGAGGTGATTTTTTTCAAGGCGCTTCCTGATTATTTACCCATGTTATTTGCTAACTTTGCAATTACTGAGTCAGTTGATCCAATTCAGCCTGATCGGGGTTTTGCCCTTCTCTATCAGCCTGGATTTTACGGTAACGAGTCATGCCGGTACCAGCCGGTACGAGCTTACCGATGATGACATTTTCTTTCAAGCCGAGTAGTTCATCACGCTTACCTTTGATTGCCGCATCTGTAAGGACACGTGTCGTTTCCTGGAAGGAAGCGGCAGATAAGAAGGAATCTGTTTCAAGCGATGCCTTCGTGATACCAAGTAGAACCGGACGTCCAACTGCCGGCTGTCCGCCTTCCAGCAATGCTTTTTTGTTTGCATCGCGGAATTGGTGGATTTCCAGCAATGAACCAGGTAACACTTCTGTATCTCCGGAATCAAGAACACGAATTTTGCGAAGCATTTGACGAACCATAACTTCGACGTGTTTATCTCCGATTTCAACCCCTTGCATGCGGTAAACTTTCTGGACTTCTTTCAAGAGATATTCTTGAACGCCATCAAGACCGCTGATGGTTAAGAGTTCTTTCGGATCCACAGAACCTTCTGTAAGTTCCTGCCCGGCAGAAACCTGATCGCCGACTGCCACTTTCATACGAGCACCATATGGGGCAGTATACGTACGAGTCTCTACATCGCCTTGTACGACGATTTCTTGTTTTTCCTTAACTTCATTGACTTCCTGTACCGTACCATAAATTTCTGAGACGACGGCACGCCCTTTAGGGTTACGGGCTTCGAACAATTCCTGGATACGAGGAAGACCTTGTGTAATATCGTCTCCTGCAACCCCGCCCGTGTGGAACGTACGCATGGTAAGCTGTGTACCTGGTTCACCAATGGATTGGGCAGCGATGATACCGACTGCTTCTCCAACTTCCACTTCATCACCAGTAGCCAAGTTACGACCGTAACACTTCTTACAAACCCCATGCCTTGTATTACAAGTGAAGGCTGTACGAATAACGACTTCTTCGATTCCTGATTCGACAATCTCTTTAGCAACATCCTCAGAAATGACTTCATCACGAGAAGCAAGGATGTCATTAGTTTCCGGATGGCGGATTGTCTGGAACGATGTACGTCCAATCAGACGATCGATTAACGGTTCAATCAGTTCGGTTCCTTCTGTCAAGGAGCTGACTGTCAGTCCTCTGTCTGTACCACAATCGTCTTCACGAATGATGACATCCTGGGCGACATCAACCAGACGACGAGTCAAGTAACCAGAATCGGCTGTTTTCAGTGCGGTATCCGCCAGACCTTTACGAGCACCGTGAGTGGAAATAAAGTACTCGAGTACGGTCAAACCTTCACGGAAACTGGATTTGATCGGCAACTCTATGATTCGTCCAGCCGGGTTGGCCATTAGACCACGCATACCCGCAAGCTGGGTGAAGTTAGATGCGTTACCACGAGCACCCGAGTCACTCATCATAAAGATCGGGTTACGTGGGTTCAAGGATTTCATCAAGCGATTTTGAATATCGTCCTTGGCTTTGGACCAAACCTCAATAACACGGTCGTATCGTTCTTCTTCGGTAATCAAACCACGACGGAATTGTTTCAATACTTTATCTACTTTAGTCTGGGCTTCATCCAAAATCTCCTGCTTTTCTGGTAATACGACAACATCGGAAACACCGACCGTCATACCAGCTTTTGTAGAATAGGAGAAACCTAGGTCTTTCATTCGGTCCAACATTTTGGAAGTTTCACTGATCGAGAACAGTTTAAATACTTGCGCGATGATATCTCCAAGGATACCTTTCTTGAACGGAAGTATTTCCTCCCGTTTCGCGATTTCCTCTTTGATGTTGGTACCTTTTTCTACAAAGTAATGCTCCGGAGTCTTGATTTCCAGGTTCTCCTGGGTCGGTTCATTCATATACGGGAATGAAGCCGGGAGCATTTCATTAAATATCAATTTACCTACAGTCGTCAACAAGAGTTGTTGGTTCTGCTTTTCGGTAAAGGTTTCATTATCTAAGGAACCTGCATAAACTGCTACACGTGTGTGTAGATGGACATAGCCTGTTTGATATGCAAGTAAAGCTTCATTCAAGTCTTTGAAGACCATTCCTTCACCAACAGCACCAGGTCGTTCCATAGTCAGGTAGTAGTTACCCAATACCATATCCTGCGATGGTGTAACAACCGGTTTCCCATCCTTAGGGTTCAGGATGTTTTGTGCTGCCAGCATCAAAATACGTGCTTCAGCTTGAGCTTCCGCAGAAAGTGGTACGTGTACCGCCATCTGGTCACCGTCAAAGTCAGCGTTATAGGCTGTACATACTAACGGGTGCAAACGGATTGCTCTTCCTTCGACCAATACTGGTTCGAAGGCTTGGATACCAAGACGGTGCAATGTAGGGGCACGGTTCAATAAGACCGGATGCTCCTTGATTACATCTTCGAGTACGTCCCATACCTCTGGGTGGATACGTTCGATTTTGCGCTTGGCAGATTTGATGTTGTGCGCCAATCCACGCTCAACCAATTCTTTCATAACAAATGGTTTGAACAATTCAAGCGCCATTTCTTTCGGCAGTCCACACTGATACATCTTCAAGTTTGGACCAACCACGATAACCGAACGACCTGAATAGTCGACACGCTTACCGAGCAAGTTCTGACGGAAACGTCCTTGCTTCCCTTTCAGCATATGAGAAAGAGATTTCAATGGACGGTTACCAGGACCAGTCACCGGTCGACCGCGTCTGCCATTGTCAATCAAAGCATCGACAGCTTCTTGCAGCATCCGTTTTTCGTTTTGGACAATGATGCTTGGAGCTCCAAGATCCAATAAACGCTTCAAGCGGTTGTTACGATTGATCACACGACGGTATAGATCGTTAAGGTCAGATGTCGCAAAACGTCCACCATCCAACTGTACCATCGGACGAAGCTCCGGTGGAATGACAGGTAAAACATCAAGAATCATCCAGGATGGATCATTTCCGGAATGACGGAATGCTTCCAATACTTCCAGGCGCTTGATCGCGCGTGTGCGGCGTTGACCCTGGGCAGTTTTCAGCTCTTCTTTCAGCATATCTACTTCTTTATCAAGATTGATATCTGAAAGTAACTTACGGATAGCTTCAGCACCCATTTGGGCACCGAAATTCTTACCATATTTTTCACGATACGCACGGTATTCCTTTTCCGATAACAGCTGCTTTTTATCAAGTGCCGTTTCGCCTGGATCTGTCACAATGTAAGCGGCAAAGTAGATAACTTCTTCCAATGCACGCGGAGACATATCCAAAACAAGACCCATACGGCTTGGAATTCCTTTGAAATACCAGATGTGAGAGACAGGGGCAGCTAGTTCAAGGTGCCCCATACGCTCACGGCGAACTTTAGCTTTCGTTACTTCTACGCCACAACGGTCACAAACCACACCTTTGTAGCGTACACGTTTATACTTTCCACAATGGCATTCCCAGTCCTTTGTAGGACCGAAAATACGCTCGCAGAACAGGCCGTCTTTTTCCGGTTTCAAAGTACGGTAGTTGATCGTTTCCGGTTTCTTGACCTCACCGAATGACCAAGAACGTATCTTGTCCGGTGACGCCAAGCCTATTTTCATATACTCAAAATTATTTACATCTAGCAAGGGGCCTACCTCCCTTTTAGTATCCAGGTTTCCCTAAGCTTAGAACATCAGGACTGTTGCTAAGAGTTTTTATTCTTCCGGGTCGAGATTCAGATTTTCAGAAGCTTTTGTTTCTTCTTCTTCAATATCTCTCATTTCGATCTCTGATTCGTCACCTGCCAGGATCTTCACGTCCATACCTAGGCTTTGCAGCTCTTTGATTAGAACTTTGAAGGATTCTGGTACACCAGGTTCTGGAACATTTTCACCTTTGACGATAGCTTCATAAGTCTTGACACGACCGACAACATCATCTGATTTAACGGTAAGAATTTCTTGAAGGGTATAAGCTGCACCGTATGCTTCCAGTGCCCATACCTCCATCTCACCGAAACGCTGTCCACCAAATTGTGCCTTACCACCTAATGGCTGTTGTGTAACCAAGGAATAAGGACCGGTAGAACGGGCATGAAGTTTGTCATCAACCATGTGTGCCAGTTTGATCATATACATGACACCGACAGATATACGGTTATCGAAAGGTTCGCCTGTGCGTCCATCATAAAGGATGGTCTTTGCATCACGCGGCATTCCAGCTTCTTCAAGTGTTTCCCAAACATCTTCTTCGCGTGCCCCGTCAAAGACTGGCGTCGCTACTTTAATACCTAGCTGACGAGCAGCCATTCCCAAGTGCAATTCAAGCACCTGACCGATATTCATACGAGAAGGAACACCAAGCGGGTTCAACATGACATCGACTGGTGTGCCATCTGGAAGGAATGGCATATCTTCTTCAGGCAAGATCTTGGAGATGACACCTTTGTTACCATGTCGGCCGGCCATCTTGTCACCTTCAGAGATTTTACGTTTCTGTACGATATAGACACGAACAAGCTGGTTGACACCAGGAGGGAGTTCGTCTCCGTCTTCACGGTTGAAGATTTTCACGTCTAACACAATACCACCTGCACCATGTGGTACACGGAGAGAGGTATCGCGAACTTCACGGGCCTTTTCCCCGAAAATCGCATGCAATAGACGCTCTTCTGCAGAAAGTTCGGTCACACCCTTAGGAGTAACTTTACCTACTAGCAAGTCGCCATCGCTGACCTCAGCACCAACACGGATAATACCGCGGGAATCTAAATCTTTTAGTGCCTCTTCCCCGACGTTCGGGATATCGCGTGTGATTTCTTCCGGTCCCAGCTTCGTATCACGAGCTTCTGACTCATACTCTTCAATATGAACAGAAGTATAAACATCATCTTTTACCAGACGTTCACTCATGATGACCGCATCCTCATAGTTATAACCATCCCATGTCATGAAGGCTACAAGCGGGTTCTGCCCAAGAGCCAGTTCACCTTTATCCATGGAAGGACCATCAGCGAGGATTTCACCCTTCGTTACACGATCTCCTTTAGATACGATTGGACGCTGGTTATAGCAAGTTCCCTGGTTGGAACGAATGAATTTTTGCAGACGGTAACGATCCAGGTCGCCCTCTACTTCTTTACCATCAACTTCAGAGATGCGACGCACGTGGATTTCTTTCGCTTCCACACGCTCAACTATCCCTTCATGACGGTTGATGACGGCTGCACCCGAGTCTTTACCATTCACATATTCCATGCCGGTTCCGACAATTGGAGAATCCGGGTTCAACAATGGTACTGCCTGACGCTGCATGTTCGCACCCATCAAGGAACGGTTGGAGTCATCATTTTCCAAGAAAGGAATACATGCTGTCGCAGCTGAAACGACCTGCTTTGGTGATACGTCCATGTAATCAAGACGGTCACGGCTGACGACTGTGTTTTCACCACGGAAACGGGCAATAACCTCTGCATCTGTGAAAGAGCCGTCCTCTTCCAACTTAGCATTTGCCTGAGCTACCACGTAGTTATCTTCTTCATCGGCAGTCAAGTAGTCGATTTGAGCAGTAACCTTATTGGTATCTGGATCAACTCTACGGTATGGCGTTTCAATAAATCCGAACTCGTTTACCTTCGCATAAGAAGAAAGCGAGTTGATCAGACCAATGTTCGGTCCCTCTGGTGTTTCAATCGGACACATACGTCCATAGTGGGAATAGTGTACGTCACGTACTTCAAAGCCGGCGCGTTCACGTGTCAAACCACCCGGTCCAAGTGCAGATAAACGACGTTTATGTGTTAGCTCTGCTAATGGGTTGGTCTGATCCATAAATTGAGACAGCTGGGAGCTTCCGAAAAACTCTTTGATTGATGCAATAACCGGACGGATATTGATCAACTGCTGCGGTGTAATCGAAGACGTGTCCTGGATAGACATACGTTCACGTACCACACGCTCCATACGGGACAACCCGATACGGAACTGGTTTTGCAGCAACTCACCGACCGAACGTAAACGACGGTTTCCTAAGTGGTCAATATCATCGGTATCCCCAACCTGGTGAAGCAGGTTGAAGAAATAGCTGATGGAAGAAAGGATATCAGCAGGAGTGATGTTTTTGACAGTTTTATCGATATTTGAGTTGCCGATTACATTGATAGACCGTTCCCCTTCCGGATCGGTAGGATCGACAATCTTAATGGATTGTACCTTGATCGGATCTTCCAGCACCCCTTCATGAGGTTCAAGAATCTCTTCTCCAGTATTTTCATCCTGACCTTCCAAATAAGGAAGTAGTTTGTTCAATAAACGACGGTCAATTTTGTCCCCTTTATCAGCTAAAACTTCACCAGTTTCTTCGTCTACTAAAGTTTCTGCTAATGTTTGGTTGAACAAACGGTTTTTAATATGAAGCTTTTTGTTCATTTTATATCGACCAACACGAGCAAGGTCATAACGCTTTGGATCAAAGAATCTGGAAACCAGTAAACTCTTCGCATTTTCAACCGTTGGCGGTTCACCAGGGCGAAGACGTTCATAGATTTCAAGAAGCGCTTTTTCGCTATTCTCGGTATTGTCTTTTTCTAATGTGTTTTTCAGATATTCATTGTCTCCGATAAGATCAATGATCTCCTGGTCTGTACCAAAGCCGAGCGCACGCAAAAGAACCGTAATTGGCAGCTTTCGAGTACGGTCGATACGAACGTGGACGACATCCTTTGCATCCGTTTCGAACTCTAACCATGCACCACGGTTTGGAATGACGGTGGCCGTATAGCCTTTTTTACCGTTTTTATCAATTTTTTTATTGAAATATACGCTTGGTGAGCGGACAAGCTGTGATACGATAACACGCTCTGCACCATTAATGACAAATGTACCTGTATCTGTCATCAATGGGAAATCACCCATGAATACTTCCTGCTCTTTTACCTCGCCTGTCTCATTATTCAACAAACGAACCTTCACTCGTAAAGGAGCATTGTAGGTGACGTCTCTATCTTTCGATTCGTCTACAGGATATTTAGGCTCACCTAAACTATAATCTACAAATTCCAGCGATAGATTACCGGTGAAATCCTCGATTGGTGAAATATCCTGAAACATTTCTTTCAGACCTTCCTCTAAGAACCACTCATAAGAAGCGGTCTGAATTTCAATCAAGTTAGGTAATTCTAGTACTTCACTGATGCGCGCATAACTTCTGCGTTGGCGGTGTCGTCCATACTGAACTAGTTGACCTGTCAACTGCTTCACCCCTCAAATCAAGCATTTTAATAATAAAAGCGGAAGTATATCGGCTGATAGCGAGTATTCAACTTCCCACTTTCAATCTTACGTAAAAAGGGTCCGGCAAACATGCCGAACAAGCTTATGGAAGCTAATGTCGACCACAAGCTGATATATATTGTCACCCGCAAAAGCGGATGGAATCTAAAAACAAGAAACTTCATTTCTCTCTAACGTTAGACAAAAAAGAAACGTTCTTCTATCATAGAAAAAAACCGTATTTCACCCTATTGTTTTCTTCGATTTTACCATTGTGAACCGCGTTCACTAATTTTATACATAAAATGCGAAAAAACCCTTGACATAGGAGTGCATATATAGGCATTTTCCAATAATAGCATAAACGATTAACCCAGTCAAACCTTTTTAGCTCGGAAGATATAATATCTTTTTTGCTTATCTACTACTTCTACCTCGCTAAATAATTCTTCCAGTTTTTTGCGTGCAGAAGGAGCACCTTGTTTTTTCTGAATGACCACCCAGAGTTCTCCCTTATCAACCAAAGATCGATAAGCGTCTTCAAACATAGCATGAACTACTTTCTTCCCCGCTCGAATAGGAGGGTTGGTCAAGACTGCTGCAAATGTAATATCTTGTACATTGCTTAATCGGTCGCTGACTTCCACCACTACATTGGATATGTCATTTTGCTCCGCATTTTTCCGTGACAACTCTACCGCACGTTCGTTTATATCTACCATATAAACCTTTCGTCCGGGATGGACTTTTGCCAGAGTCAAGCCAATCGGTCCATAGCCACAGCCTAAATCCAAAAAGCCACCATCTACTTCCGGAGCTTCAAAAGCTTCGATTAAAACACGGGAGCCAAAGTCTATTTCCTTTTTCGAAAAAACTGCATTATCCGTGGTAAAACGCAAAGTCTCTCCTTTGAGCGTATATTCCCATGTCCGCTCCTCACTGGGAGCATCAGTTTTATTGGAATAATAGTGTTCGGTCATTTTCATGCACCTGCTTCTTACTGGAATAGATAATCACGTTTGGCAAAACCCGGCTCGGGTAATCGCCAATCCTTATGTGGAAAGTCTTAGTTTTCCTTAAGCTTTAATCTTTAACAAAGTTAAGCTTCCCTAATATATAAGAAAAAGAAAGCTCGCCGATGAACAGCGAGCTTTACCTCTCAAGCATGAAATTACTTAACTTCTACAGAAGCGCCTGCTTCTTCTAGCTTACCTTTGATTTCTTCAGCATCTTCTTTAGAAATGCCTTCTTTGATAGCGCCAGGAGCGTTATCAACTAGATCTTTAGCATCTTTAAGTCCAAGACCAGTGATTTCACGAACAGCTTTTACGACTTTGATCTTGGAGCTACCAGCGCTCTCAAGTACTACGTCGAATTCTGTTTGTTCTTCAGCAGCTTCAGCTGCACCGCCGCCACCGACTGCAACTGGTGCTGCAGCAGTTACTCCGAATTCTTCTTCAATAGCTTTAACTAGATCGTTAAGCTCAAGAACTGACATTTCTTTAATCGCTTCAATAATTTGTTCATGACTCATGATTAAGTTCCTCCTTAAAATTGTTTGTTTTATAATTTAATCGTAACCAGAAAACGCTATTAAGCGCCTTGTTCTTCTTTTTGCTCGGCAACTGCTTTTGTAACGTAAGCGAAGTTGCGTACAGGTGCTTGAAGCACGCTGAGTAGCATAGATACAAGACCTTCGTAGTTTGGAAGATCTGCAAGTTCCTTGATTTGCTCAAGGCTAGCTACGTTACCTTCGATGACACCGCCTTTGATCTCCAGCGCATCATGATCCTTAGCGAAGTTGTTAAGGATTTTGGCAGGTGCTACTACATCCTCATCACTGAAAGCAATAGCTGTAGGGCCCACCAATGTTTCATTAAGCTCTGAAAGCTCTGCTTCTTCAGTAGCACGGCGAGTCATTGTGTTTTTGTACACTTTGAAATCAACGCCTGCTTCACGAAGCTGCTGGCGAAGCTCAGTCACTTCTGCAACATCAAGCCCGCGGTAATCTACAAGGATGGTAGACTTACTATTGCGAAGCTTGTCAGCAATTTCAGATACAATCTGTTTTTTGTGCTCGATAATTTTGCTCATCATTCCACCTCCTATTGACTTTTCATCATACCGCCAGGTGCCCAATTCATTTTTAAACGGCAAGTGTTAAAGATGAAAAAAGCCCCCATGTAGACATGGAGGCTTTGGTGAGAAACGACATACGAACAATCGCTTCGTTTATTCACACACCTCGGTAGGAAATTAAGCGTCAGCGCGCACCTACTGTCTACGGTATAACGTATTTATTTAAACAACATTATCCATTATATTTGTTATGCTTTAAAAAGTCAACAGCGAATTATTTACGGATGTAGCTGGAGACGTCTACTTTGATTCCAGGTCCCATTGTAGAAGCAATAGCGGAATTCTTCATATAAGTTCCCTTAGCAGCTTGTGGCTTCGCTTTTACAAGAGTATCTGTGATCGCTTCAAAGTTTTCAACCAGCTTATCTGTATCGAAAGAAACTTTTCCGATCGGCACGTGGATGTTCGCGGATTTATCAACGCGGTATTCCACTTTACCAGCTTTGATTTCCTGGACAGCTTTTTCTACTTCGAAAGTGACTGTACCAGTCTTAGGGTTAGGCATTAGACCTTTAGGTCCAAGCACGCGTCCCAATTTACCTACTTCAGCCATCATGTCTGGAGTAGCTACTACTACGTCAAAGTCGAACCAGCCTTGGTTGATTTTGTTGATCATATCCTGATCGCCTACGTAATCAGCGCCGGCAGCTTCCGCTTCTTTTGCTTTCTCACCTTTAGCGAAAACAAGGACACGTTGCGTTTTACCAGTACCATGCGGCAAAACCATCGCACCGCGGATTTGCTGGTCTGCTTTCTTAGGGTCTACACCCAGACGGAAAGCAGCTTCTACTGTCTCATCAAACTTCGCTTTAGCAGTTTCTTTCACTAATTCGACTGCTTCTTTCACTTCATATGCTTTTTCACGATCAACAAGCTTTTGAGCTTCTTGATACCTTTTGCTTTGTTTAGTCATTATTATTTCCTCCTCGTTGTGGTTTTAACGGTTATACCTCCCACGAATAAAGGTTGCGGAATGAAAACAAGCTCCATTCTCGCAACCTTTTACTCCAATAGAGCGACGCTGTGGGATTAGTCTTCGATAACGATACCCATACTACGCGCTGTACCTTCTACCATACGCATAGCAGCTTCAACGTCAGCAGCATTCAAGTCAGGCATTTTAGTTTCTGCAATCTCTCTTACTTTGTCACGATTAAGCGTCGCAACTTTGTTGCGGTTCGGTTCGCCGGACGCAGTATCAATGCCCGCTGCTTTCTTAAGAAGCACTGCAGCTGGCGGAGTTTTCGTAATGAATGTAAATGAACGGTCTTCAAATACCGTGATCTCAACTGGAATGATCATTCCCGCTTGTTCTTGTGTGCGAGCGTTGAACTCCTTACAGAAACCCATGATATTGATACCCGCTTGACCTAGTGCTGGTCCAACAGGTGGTGCTGGGTTCGCTTTACCTGCAGGGATTTGAAGTTTTACTACTTTGATTACTTTTTTAGCCACGAGACACACCTCCTTAAGTCCGTGATGTGGTAATGGGGCGATGCCCTCCCACTCAAAATTACAATATGTTAACTTCCTCTTTGTTCGAGGCACATAAAGAACATAAAAATTTTAGCATCTTTACGACCTGTTTGCAAGGGGGGAGTTATAATTTTTCAATTTGCGAGAAGTCCAGCTCTACTGGTGTCTCCCGCCCGAACATGTTGACGTGGACTTTTACCTTCTGTTTATCCAAATCAATGTGCTCAATCGTGCCAGTGAAATTAGCGAAAGGTCCGTCTGTCACTTGGACGCTTTCCTTCAGTTCAAAATCGATGTCGGTTACCGGCTCTTTCATTCCCATCCGCTTCAACACTGTCTCTACTTCTTCAGGCAAGAGAGGGGTCGGCTTTGATCCGGAGCCTGTGGATCCGACAAACCCGGTTACACCAGGAGTATTACGGACAACGTACCATGAATCATCGGTCATCACCATTTCAGCTAACACATAACCAGGGAACACCTTCTTCTTCGAAACCTTGCGTTTCCCATTTTTAATTTCTGTTTCTTCGTCTTCTGGCACTAGGACACGGAAGATTTTATCTTCCATCCCCATTGACTCGACGCGTTTTTCTAAATTCGTTTTTACTTTATTTTCGTAACCGGAATAGGTGTGAACCACATACCATCTTTTTTCCATGTATACAGGACAAGCTCCTTGCCCTTCCCTCCCTTATCTTAAAAATTTAAGCATTGAAAAAACCCGCGGAACGGGTTTTTAAACGTAAATCTTATTCACCATTATAGCATAAATCCGACGGCATTATTCAGGGAAGAAGAATTCAAGACCCCAAGAAATGCCCAAGTCAACAACTGCGAAGAATACAGAAACAAATGCCACTGTGGTTAACACAGTAATTGTGTAGCGCACAAGCTCCTGACCTTTGGGCCAGCTGACCTTCTGCATTTCACGCGACACGTTCTTCAAGAACTTAAACATGCTAAACCTCCCCCAACGTTGCGCCTGTCGGCTTCTTTCTCTATTTTGTTTCTCGATGCAATGTATGTTTGCCGCATTTTTTACAAAATTTGCGAACTTCAAGCCGTTCCGCCTGGTTCGACGTATTTTTATAAGAACTATAATTTCTACTCATACACTCAGTACAGGCTAAGACTACTTTGTTTCTCATGATACACCCCTAGATTAAGAGGATTTTTTCACTCTCATAAATGTAGCACGCTTGTCAAGGCATGTCAATGCAGGATTATAATATGATCTCAGCTACTTCCAGGTATTTCTCTAACTTCCGCTTCACTCGCTGCAAGGCATTATCGATCGATTTCACGTGCCTGTCCAATTCAGCGGAGATTTCCTGATAAGATCTGCCGTCCAAATAAAGGGTCAGCACTTTCCTCTCCAAGTCGCTTAACAATTCTGAAATTTTATCCTCCATGTCTCCGAATCTTTCCTTATTGATAATTAATTCTTGCGGGTCAATTGCTTTTGACCCGGCAATGACGTCCAATAGGGTACGGTCGGATTCTTCATCATAAATAGGCTTGTCCAAAGAAACATACGAATTCAGCGGAATATGTTTTTGACGGGTGGCAGTTTTAATAGCGGTGATGATTTGGCGGGTGACACATAATTCAGCGAAGGCTTTAAATGATGAAAGCTTGTCTTCTTTATAATCCCGAATAGCTTTATAAAGACCGATCATCCCTTCCTGCACAATATCCTCACGATCTGCACCAATCAGAAAATAGGTCCGGGCTTTCGCGCGGACGAAGTTTTTGTACTTATTGATCAGATAGTCGAGCGCCTGGCTTTGACCCTCGTTAATCCGTTCAATAATTTCTTCATCTTCCAGCTTTTCATAATCATAGATGTCCAACTCTTTTTGAACGATGCTCACTCAGGATTCCCCCCGACCCGTAGTGCCCTGAATATAGAAATATTATACAGTAAGCCTTTCCAAAACGTCAACAAGGCTCTTGGCTCATTTATCACCTCGGCGCCACTTCTCAAACACATCCAGCACCTCTTTTTTTATCGGAATCTTCGGCTGATATTTAATTTGTTTATGGGATTCTACGTCCTTTTCTATGCTTTTTTCGATATTTTTCACTTCAATATAAAGCTCCCTCGCCGACTTCCTTAAGGCACCCTGTCCGAAAATTGTCCGTTGTTCAGCATAATCGGAGGTGGCGACATAAACTTGTGTTCTGACGTCTTTCAGATCGCCCGCCAGTTTCTCAATCCGTTCATCAGCTGTTTCATTTTCCCGGGTGAAAATTACTTCAACGCGATGGCTTTTTTCTTTGTTTGCAAGTCCCCTTACATGATAGGCATCAAATACGATGATGACACGATCGCCGGTATACGATTGATACTCAGCCATCATGTCAATCAACAAATCACGCGCCTGGGAGAGGTCACTATCTTTAAATTTCTTCAACTCTGGCCAGGCCCCTATCATGTTATAACCATCTACAAGTAATACTATCATAGTTATCTACCTAAAGGGTTTCTTTTGCGATAGACTTCGTACATCAGCAGAGATGCAGCTACGGAAGCATTCAACGAAGTTACTTTCCCTGTCATCGGGAGCTGAATTGTCCAGTCGCACTTTTCTTTGATAATACGGCTGACCCCTTTACCTTCACTCCCGATTACAAGCGCGGTCGCCATCTCACCATCTAATTGACGATAATCTTCTGTACCTTCCGCGTCAGTACCGGCCACCCATACATGACGCTCCTTCAATTCATCGATGGTCCGCGATAGATTGGTCACACGGGCAACCGGGATGTACTCAATCGCTCCTGCCGACGTTTTTGCTACGGTCGCTGTCAATCCCACAGAACGACGTTTTGGAATAATCACGCCATGTGCCCCGACCGCATCAGCAGTTCTAAGAACAGAGCCAAGATTGTGGGGATCGGAAATTTCATCCAGGATGATGAAAAAAGGCGCTTCTCCCAACGACTTCGCTTTTGCAAATAAATCATCTAACGAACTGTAATCATAGGCTGCAACGGAAGCGGCAACCCCCTGGTGGTTCCCATCTACCAGTTGGTCGATCTTCTTTCTAGGTACCTTTTGAACCAGTGCCCCATTCTCCTTGGCAAGATGCTGAATTTTTTGAAAAGCTTGATGTTGCAACTGATCGGAAACAAACACTTTATTAATGGTACGACCTGATTTCAACGCTTCAAAAACAGGGTTTTTTCCAATGATCCATTCCTCACTCATATTCTCAACTCCTTTCTTCTACTTGCCGGATAGCATCCGTCACCAATTGTTCCAGCCGGTCTGTATTTCCCGCCAAATAGTGGTAACCTAACAGCGCTTCAAATCCTGTACTGTACCGATAGGTCTGTACATCGGTATTTTTTGGAATCGAACCTGATTTTGCATTTCTCCCTCTTCTTACGACCGCTTGTTCTTCCCCTGTCAAAAAATCACCTGTAAGCCAGGCTTGTACAACGGCAGCCTGAGATGTAGCTGCAACAAAGCGGACTGCGGAGCGATGCAACTGATTCGGCATCACAGCCCCCTGCTTTAACAAGTGATGCCGTACATACATTTCATAGACGGCATCACCCATATAGGCAAGGGCAAGGCTTTTCATTTGCTTTACTTCTATTTCTGCCATGGTTCAACCCCGCTTCCAGCGTGTGCCTTGGGGTGTATCTTCCAAAATAATATTCCGCGCTTTCAAGTCGTCCCGAATTTGGTCAGCAAGTTCAAAATTCCGATTCTTTCTGGCCTCGATACGTTTTTGTATCAACGCTTCGATTTCTTCATCGACCAATTCTTCCTGCTTCAACTCGATACCCAGGATTCCTGTAAGATTAACAAGCGCTTCCTCGAATGCTTCCACTACTTCTGCGGAAGTTTGCTGCGACTGTAAATAAAGGTTGGCATCTTTCGTCAAATCAAACAAAACAGAGATAGCATTTGCCGTATTGAAATCATCGTCCATTTCTTCCTCAAACCGCTGTTTATGATCGTTCACTTTATCCAGCCATTCGTTGTGGTCCTGCAAATCTACACTCGCTTTCTTACGATGCTGCAGATTTTCATAAGCATTTTTGATTCGGTCAAAACTGCTTTTCGCCCCTTCTAATAACGCATCACTGAAGTTGATCGGATGACGATAATGGACACTTAACATAAAGAAGCGGATGATATTAGGATCGTGCTTTTGAATCAAGTCATGAGCCAGGACGAAATTTCCTAATGACTTGGACATCTTCTCATTCTCAACGTTTATATAACCGTTGTGCATCCAGTAGTTAGCGAATGTCTGGCAATTATGTGCTTCCGATTGGGCGATTTCATTTTCGTGGTGAGGGAAAGTCAAGTCCTGGCCGCCGGCATGGATATCAATCGTTTCTCCCAAATACTTTTTAGCCATCGTGGAGCATTCGATGTGCCAGCCAGGACGGCCTTTACCCCAAGGACTGTCCCAGGAAATCTCTCCTGGCTTTGCCTGTTTCCACAATGTAAAGTCGAGAGGGTCTTCTTTCTTTTCCCCTACCTGGATTCTTGCACCGGTGCGCAGTTCCTCAATCGATTGGTGTGAAAGTTTGCCATATTCATCAAAGGAACGTGTTTTGAAATAGACATCCCCACCGGATTCATATGCATGCCCTTTTTCAATCAGGCCTTCGATGAATGCAATGATTTCCGTCATGTTTTCTGTAACACGGGGATGATGGACAGCCTCTTTAACTCCGAATGCTTTGACATCTTCTTTATAGGCAGCAATGAACCGGTCAGCAATAGTCGGTACTTCTTCTCCCAATTCATTCGCTGCTTTTATCAATTTATCATCAACATCCGTAAAGTTGAGGACGTAGTCTACCTCATACCCCTTATGCTCAAAATACCGGCGCACGGTATCAAACACGATAGCCGGGCGGGCATTCCCGATATGGATGTAGTTATATACGGTCGGACCGCATACATACATTTTAACTTTCCCTTCTTCCAGGGGAGTGAATACCTCTTTCGCTCGCTTAAGGGTATTATATATTTTTATTGCCATCGTGAATCGCTCCTTCGCTATCGTCAATCTGTTTTCTTAGCCGCATGATTTCTTCTTCCATCAACTTCAACCGATCATAAACAGGATCAGGAAGCTTATGGTGATCCAAGTCTTTTTCTCTTACTTTTATTCCGTCCTGAATGACGACCCGTCCAGGAATTCCTACGACAGTAGAGTTGTCAGGGACATCCTTCAGCACCACAGAACCTGCCCCGACTTTCGAATTCTCTCCAATTGTAATCGAACCGAGCACTTTTGCACCTGTGGCAACCAGAGAATTATCCAACAGTGTAGGGTGCCTTTTTCCTTTTTCTTTTCCTGTTCCACCAAGAGTAACTCCCTGGAAAATGGTCACATTATCCCCTATTTCACAGGTTTCCCCAATAACCACTCCCATACCATGGTCAATGAAAAAGCGGCGTCCGATCGTTGCTCCCGGATGTATCTCAATCCCTGTAAAGAAGCGGCTTACCTGGGATATGACGCGGGCAATGAAGAAAAACTTCCGCTTATAACAAGCATGGGCCACCCTGTGTGACCAAATAGCATGCAACCCGGAATAGGTAAGAATGACTTCAAAATACGTACGTGCAGCCGGGTCTTGATCAAACACGACTTCGACATCTTCCTTGAACATCTTGAATAGCCCCATACTTGACCTCCTTAACTAATATTAGAAAAACTTGGCTTGTCGCCAATTACTTATGGCGAAAGCCTTCGTATTTTCTTATACTTTAATCCTTTAAAAGTTAAACTTTCTTAAAGTATAAAAAAGCGCCTCTATGCTTATCAGCACAGAGACGCTTCAGGCGCGGTTCCACTCTGTTTGAGAAAATAACTTTCTCCAACTTGATCCCTGTAACGGGAGAACCCGCTTTCGTCTACTTATTTCGACGAAAGACTCAGAGGGGCATTTTCAAAAACAGCCCTTAAAACCACTTTCAGCCAAGGTGGTCATCTCTGTGTAAGGTGTCCGTTTTCTACTTTTCCTCATCAACGCTTTATATCATACGAAGCCTTTAAATGTATTATTACTATATTACAATCCTGATCCTTTGTGAATCATTTAGGCTTCTAGTTTTTTCAGTACGTCGTTCAATCGTACCGTTACGGTATCGATGCCAAGTAAATGAATAGCATCTGGAAGTTCTGGTCCATGGGTCTGTCCTGTCGTAGCAACACGGATCGGCATGAATAGCTTTTTTCCCTTGTGACCAGTCTCTTTTTGTACCGCTTTGATTTGGGCTTTGATATTCTGCGGGTTTACTTCCTCAAGCTCTGCAAGTTTCTGCTTGAACGTTTCCAGAACTTCAGGAACCTGTTCTCCTCCCAGCACTTCCATCGCTTCACTGTCATACTCGATCTCCTGTTTGAAGAATAACTCTGTTAGTTCGACGATTTCAGAACCGTAGCTTAATTGTTCATGGTAAAGGCTGATTAGTTCCAGCGCCCACTTCCGCTCTTCCCCATCCATATCTTCTGGAAGACGTCCAGCTTGAATCAAATGAGGCAACGTAAGGTCGACCACCTGGTCAAAATCAGCTGCTTTGATGTATTGGTTGTTCATCCATTTCAACTTAGCAGGATCGAATACCGCTGGTGAAGTCGACAGCCGATCAGGGTCAAACATCTGGATAAATTGGTCTTTCGTGAAGATTTCTTCTTCCCCTACTGGAGACCAGCCCAGCAATGTAATGAAATTGAATAATGCTTCTGGCAAATAACCAAGGTTCTTGTATTGTTCGATGAATTGCAGAATATGCTCATCGCGCTTACTCAACTTCTTGCGATTTTCATTCAGTATCAAAGTCATATGTCCGAACTTAGGCGGCTCCCATCCGAACGCCTCATAGACCATCATTTGTTTCGGTGTGTTAGATATATGCTCTTCCCCACGCAGTACATGAGAAATGCCCATCAAATGATCATCAATAGCAACGGCGAAGTTATAGGTCGGTATGCCATTTTTCTTCACGATGACCCAATCACCGAAATCACTGGAATCAAAACTTATATCACCACGCACAATATCATCAAACTTATAGGTATGATCTTTCGGCACACGAAGTCGGATACTTGGCTCACGCCCTTCCGATTCGAATTGTTCACACTGTTCCTGGGTCAAATTAGCATGAGCACCAGAATACTTAGGGACTTGACCTTTCGAACGCTGCTCTTCACGTTCCTGCTCTAACTCCTCAGCGGTCATATAGCACTTATACGCAAGGTCGCGCTCCAATAATTCATCAATATATTTACGGTAAATATCCAAACGTTCCATTTGACGATATGGGCCGTATTCCCCTCCAATATCGGCACCTTCATCCCACTCGATGCCAAGCCACTTCAAATAATCCAGCTGGCTTTTTTCGCCGCCTTCGACATTCCGCTTTTCGTCCGTGTCTTCCACCCGGATGATGAATTTCCCATTTAAATGACGTGCGTATAAATAATTGAACAATGCTGTTCGAGCATTCCCGATATGAAGATGCCCTGTTGGACTTGGTGCATAACGCACACGTACTTCGTTACTCATAGTATGTTTACCCCTTTCTGATTTCCGCTCCAATAAAGGTCGTTCGTTACCTTGTTCTATTTTATCATTTTTTCCTGCTCATTAGTTATCATTCTGCAAAAGAACAACAGCCTGGGCGGCAATTCCTTCACCCCTGCCTGGAAAACCTAACTTTTCCGTGGTGGTCGCTTTTACGTTAATACGAGCCATATCCGTCGCTAGCAAAGCTGCTATATTTTCTCTAATTTCCTTGATATAGGGGGCCATTTTTGGAGCCTGGGCAATGACCGTACAATCCAGGTTACCAAGTTGATAGCCTTTTTCCTGTACAAGACTCCAAACTTGTTGAAGCAATTGGGAGGAATCAGCATCCTTGAAGGCTTCATCTGTATCAGGAAAGTGTTTCCCGATATCCCCTTCCCCTATTGCGCCTAAACAAGCGTCAGCAACGGTATGAAGTAATACATCAGCATCGGAATGTCCAAGCAAGCCTTTAGTATGAGGAATTTCCACTCCCCCAATGATACATTTTCTCCCTTCGGCCAATTGATGTACATCAAATCCTTGTCCAATCCGAAACATTTCTTCATCCCCTGTCTGGTTGTATTTTGTAAGCTGAGACTGTGCTTTCATTTTATCTTCCGGTGTTGTCAATTTCATATTATCATAGCTTCCTTGTACCACCACTACATCTTTCCCCATCCGCTCTACGAGTGAGGCATCATCCGTACCGTAATAACCAGCCGCTTTTGCCTGCTCATGAGCCTGTAATATCAATGGATAGGAAAAGCTTTGCGGTGTCTGGGCAGCCCATAAACTACTCCGTTCAAGCGTCTTTAATTTATTGTCATCCCGCTGCTTGATCGTATCAGTAACTGGAACAGCAAGTAAAGCAGCCTCGTGCTGCTTTGTCATCTCCGCTAATTCATGCAAATGCTGATGTTCTACAAAAGGCCGGGCTCCATCATGGATGAAGACAGGAATACTTTTATCTGAAACATACCGCAGTCCTTCGTAGACACTGTCCTGACGTTCTTTACCTCCTTCAGCAAACCGGATATTTGTGTTGAAGGAGTAGGATTTGACCAATGACTGCATGCTTTGTTGTTCATTTTCGTTAATGACCAAAATGATTTCCTTGCACCATTCATCTGTTTCGAAAACAGATAAAGTATGTATAATCAGTGGTTTATCATCCAGCAGCAGGAATTGTTTATTTCTTCCCGCTTTCATTCGCTTCCCTTGCCCAGCCGCAAGCACTATGGCTGTATAGTTGATCATCACGCATCCATCCTAACCGTTTGTAAACAACAAAAGCGATAACATATCTGTTATCACTTTTGTATATCCTTATTTGTTTATACCCTTTTTATAAGGCTTTTTCAAGTGGTTTAGGTTTAGCAAAAATCATCCGGCCGGCGGATGTCTGTAAGACACTTGTAACAATGACATCGATGGTTTCGCCAATGTAGTTCTTGCCTTCTTCGACAACAATCATGGTTCCATCATCCAGATATGCCACTCCCTGATTCTGCTCCTTACCATCTTTGATTACCTGGATTTTCATTTCTTCCCCAGGCAGTACAACCGGCTTGACGGCATTAGCAAGGTCATTGATATTCAAAACTGCCACGTTCTGAAACTCACATACTTTATTTAAATTGAAATCGTTTGTAACGACAACCCCATCCATCACTTTAGCAAGCTTTACAAGTTTACTGTCCACTTCCTGGATTTCTTCAAAGTCGCCTTCATATATTTCCACATTGACAGGCAGATCTTTTTGAAGACGGTTGAGTATATCAAGCCCTCGTCTTCCTCGATTCCGCTTCAATCCATCAGAAGAGTCGGCAATGTGCTGGAGCTCTTCGAGTACAAATTGGGGAATGACAATCGTTCCCTCAAGAAAGCTAGTTTGACAGATATCCGCTATCCGTCCATCAATGATCACGCTTGTATCCAGTATTTTCGGTTTAGGGACCTCTGCAGACTGATCAGAAGAGCCTTCTTCCTCCGGCCTTTTCTTTTCTCTTTTTCCCGTGTTATTAAATAAGGCCAGTATCTCATCTTTCCGCTTAAAACCTACCTGGAACCCGAAGTACCCAAGGAAAAATGTCAAGAAAATCGGAACAACCTGACTGACAACCTGGATTTGAATATCCTGGATAATCATGTTGATCAAAAATGCAATAACAAGACCGATAATCAAACCGAAACTTCCCAATAACAAGTCAGCCAGTGGGGCTTTGACGAGCGTATCTTCAAACCACCTTAATAAATTCACAATAGAATCGACCAGCCAAAATGTTAATAAAAATAATATAAGTGCTCCTAAAACAGCGCCCACATAAGCAGATTGTACCCAGCCCTGGTTAGTAAAAAGCTTCATTAATTCAGGAATATACAAATACCCTAATGTAGCACCCGCAATAATAATAAATAATTGCACAATTCTTTTAAGCACTCTGTTCACCTCCTAGCCAACAGTATGACCAAAATTGGGTTCCTATAACCATGAATTCTTCAACTAAATATATATTTTCTAAGTTAGCACAATTTACAAATATAGTCAATTTTTTAACATAAAATTTTACCACACTGACAAGATGAATGTCAAACCTTAAATGTGCCTGTCTACAAACAATTGTTCCTGCACACGATCCAGCCCATCTCTTATTTTGCTTGCACGAACATCACCAATACCATCGACCTTAACTAACTCTTTAGTAGAAGCCATCACTATGTTATTAAGTGTCGTAAAACGTTCTACAAGATGTTCAATGATCAATGGGGGAAGACGAGGAATCTTTTTCAAAATACGATACCCTCTTGGTATGATGGAGTCCTGCATTTTTTGAGTAGCAGGGTACCCAAGCAGTTTAAGAATCTGCTCTCCCGACATTAATTCAGAATCTGTAGCTTCTTGCATTTTCTTCAGTAAATAAGAAGGTTCATAATCCGGGTTTTTACTGTAATCCTTGAGAAGAAGTGTAGCCTCTTCTTCAATATTGGACACAAGTTCGGTCAATTGCAGTTGTACCAGTCGCCCTTCGGTTCCAAGTTCATTAGCATAATTCAATATCTCTGTCTTGATTCGAAGCACCATTTCAATACGGTGAATGACCTGAATCACCTCTGAAAAGGTGACCATCTCTTCAAATTCCAGAGCACCAAGATTTGTAATCCCCTGATCCAGTACTTTTTTATACTTCTCAAGCGTCTGAATGGCTTGATTCGCTTTAGTCAATATGACGCCGATGTCTTTTAACGAATACCGTAAACTGCCTTTGTACAGCGTGATGACATTTCTCCGCTGTGAGATGGCGATGACCAGATGACCGGTCTGTTTAGCCACCCGTTCAGCAGTTCGATGTCGCATGCCAGTCTCAGTAGAAGTAATGTTGGAATCTGGTATCAACTGAGCGTTAGCATATAAAATATATTCGCCTTCATCATCCAGTATGATAGCCCCGTCCATTTTTGCCAGCTCATACAAATGGGCAGGGGTGAAAACGGAGTGGATATGAAACCCGCCATCGACGATATTTTGCATCTTTTCATCATATCCTACCACAATCAGTCCGCCAGTGTTCGCTCGCAGGACATTATCAATCCCTTCACGAATTGGAGTCCCCGGGGCGACAAACTGCAGTATGTCGCCGATTACGGACTCTTTCATTTCATGCCATTCCATCTATCTCTCTCCTAACGTCACGTTTAATGCTTCTTGTACAGTATTGACTCCGATTACGTTAATATTAGCTGGAGGCGTCCAGCCATCAAGATTTTTTTGAGGAATGATTACACGCTTAAAGCCAAGTTTAGCGGCCTCTTGTATACGTTGTTCAATACGGGCGACACGACGTATCTCACCAGTCAGTCCTACTTCCCCTACCACGACATCGTCAGCTTTAGAAGCTTGATTCCGGAAGCTCGATGCAATACTGATAGCGACAGCGAGATCGATAGCCGGCTCGTCCAGCTTCACTCCCCCCGCTACCTTTAAATAAGCGTCCTGATTCTGCAGCAGGAGACCTACCCGTTTTTCCAGCACAGCCATAAGTAATGGTACACGGTTGTGATCCAGCCCGGTAGCCATACGTCTAGGGTTACCGAAAGTGGTAGGAGAGATGAGCGCTTGTATTTCTACTAAAACGGGCCTTGTGCCCTCCATCGAAGCTACAATCGTTGATCCGGCAGCACCCTGGGATCGTTCTTCCAAAAAGATTTCCGAGGGATTATCAACCTCTTCCAACCCCTTTTCCTTCATTTCAAAAATACCCATCTCATGCGTGCTGCCAAAACGATTCTTTACCCCTCGCAAGATCCGGAAAGTGTGGTGCTGTTCCCCTTCAAAATATAAAACAGCATCTACCATATGTTCTAACAGTCTCGGCCCGGCGATGGAACCTTCTTTTGTTACATGTCCTACAATAAATATCGGGATTCCTTTACTTTTTGCCACTCGCATCAACTCACTGGTACATTCACGAACTTGGGAAACACTGCCCGGAGCGGAGGTTACTTCTTCCCGGTAAATCGTCTGGATCGAGTCGATGACCACAAATTTCGGTTCAATCGCCTCAATCTGGTTAACCACTTCTACCAGGTTTGTTTCCGGGAGGACGTAAAGTTCTTCCGAATTTATGGACAGCCGGTCAGCCCGTAATTTTGTCTGCCGTGCTGATTCCTCCCCGGATATATATAAAACCGGCATTCCTTTGTCGGCTAATTGTGAAGATACTTGTAATAACAAAGTTGACTTACCAATTCCCGGATCTCCCCCTATTAAAACCAGGGAACCCGGCACAATTCCGCCACCGAGCACACGATTCAACTCGGGCATATTGGTGGTGATGCGCGGCTCTTTTTCAGAATGGATGGCAGTTATTTTTTCTGGCTTTTTTGAGCCACTGCTATTGTCTGCCTGGAACACGTGGCGTGATGGATCCTTGGAAACTACCTCTTCTACTAAGGTATTCCATTGATGACAGGCCGGGCATTTGCCCATCCATTTCGCTGATTCATAGCCGCATTCCTGGCAAACAAATTTACTTTTCTTTTTTGCCAAGGTGATCTCCCCTTACTTCAATTATTGTATACGAAAATGATTATGAGAAAGTTACAGAGAAGCTAAACTTTTTTAAATATCCATAATGAAAGCATAGCGAAAACAGAAAAAAATCGGAAGGCAAACACCTTCCGATTTTTAAAATACTATTATTTGGCATGAACGACAAATTTATCTTCGTCGCTAATATCGATATCTACTTTCTGTCCTTTTTCAATATTTTCTTTTAATAGTTCTTCAGATAATAGATCCTCGACATTTTTCTGGATCGAGCGACGCAATGGTCGTGCACCATATTCTGGATCGAAACCTTCGCTGGCAATTTTTTCGATTGCCTTCTGAGATAGGGTGAAGTCAATATCTTGTTCTTTGAGACGCTTACGCAGCTCTTCAGCCATAAGCGTTACAATGTCTGTCATGTGTTTTCTCTCTAGAGAATGGAAGACGATTGTTTCATCAATACGGTTCAAGAATTCTGGACGGAATGCTTTTTTCAATTCATCCAGAACTTTAGATTTCATATCAGCATGACTTTGATCCTCATCACCCAGACTGAATCCAACGAATTTATTGCGTTTCAATTCTTGGGCACCTACGTTGGAAGTCATAATCAGAACTGTATTACGGAAGTCAACGACACGGCCTTTGGAATCCGTCAGTCGTCCATCTTCTAATACTTGTAACAGGATATTGAACACTTCTGGATGAGCTTTTTCAATTTCATCCAATAACACGACAGAATATGGCTTGCGGCGAACTTTTTCTGTCAGCTGTCCGCCTTCTTCATGGCCAACATATCCTGGAGGTGAACCTACCAGACGAGACGTACTGTGTTTTTCCATATATTCAGACATGTCGATTCTGATCATTGAATCTTCATCGCCAAACATGGTTTCAGCAAGAGCGCGGGCAAGTTCTGTTTTACCTACCCCAGTCGGTCCTAAGAAGATGAAAGAGCCAATCGGACGTTTCGGATCTTTCAAGCCAGCGCGGGCACGTCGAATGGCTTTGGAAATGGATTTCACCGCTTCTTCCTGACCGATTACTCGTTTATGAAGCGTATCTTCCATGTTCAGCAGACGCTCGCTTTCATCTTTCGCAAGCTTAGACACCGGAACACCGGTCCAGGTAGAAACGACCGCTGCAATGTCCTCTGTGGATACTTCTGAGCTTTCCTGTCCTTGCTTTTCTTTCCATTCATTTTTAGTCTGTTCCAGTTCATCACGCAGACGCTGTTCACTGTCACGGAGAGAAGCTGCTTTTTCAAACTCTTGCCCTTGAACCGCTGCATCTTTTTCTTTTCGGACTTCTTCTAGTTTTTGCTCCAATTCTTTAAGGTTTGGCGGAGCTGTATAAGATTGCAAACGGACTTTGGAAGCCGCTTCATCAATCAGGTCAATTGCTTTATCCGGCAAGAAACGATCCGTAATATACCGGTCTGATAGCTTAACTGCAGACTCGATCGCCTCATCCGTAATAGTTACTCGATGATGGGCTTCGTAACGGTCACGAAGTCCTTGTAAAATCTGAACCGATTCTTCTGAAGTCGGCTCATCCACTTGAATCGGCTGGAAGCGTCGTTCAAGCGCGGCATCCTTCTCGATATATTTACGATATTCGTCCAGTGTAGTGGCACCGATACATTGTAGTTCCCCGCGAGCCAGCGACGGCTTAAGGATATTAGAAGCATCAATCGCGCCTTCTGCACCACCAGCGCCGATCAACGTATGCAATTCGTCAATAAATAAAATAATGTTGTTGGCCTGACGGATTTCTTCCATTACTTTTTTCAAACGATCCTCGAATTCACCACGATATTTAGTTCCAGCAACCACTGTCCCCATATCGAGCGTCATCACTCGTTTATCGCGAAGGATCTCAGGAACTTCATTACTGATGATCTGTTGTGCTAATCCTTCTGCTATAGCAGTTTTACCAACACCAGGTTCACCGATAAGGACTGGATTGTTCTTGGTACGACGACTTAATACTTGAATGACACGTTCGATTTCTTTTCCACGGCCGATGACCGGATCGATATTTCCTTCTTTGGCAATTGCCGTTAAATCACGGGCCAAAGAATCGAGCGTTGGTGTGTTGGCGTTGGCAGCCTGGCTGGAGCCGCCCCGGCGGTTCTGCCCGTTTGATGATTCATTATTGCCTAGCAGCTGCAGCACTTGCTGACGAGCCTTATTCAGGCTTACACCTAAGTTATTCAATACGCGGGCTGCAACCCCTTCTCCTTCCCGAATCAATCCTAGAAGGATATGCTCGGTTCCAACGTAAGAGTGGCCAAGCTTTCTTGCTTCATCCATTGATAATTCAATCACTTTTTTAGCACGTGGTGTATAATGAATGGTTTGAGAAACCTTTTCGCCACGCCCTATCAACTGTTCTACCTCACCTTGGATTTTTTCTGCTTCTAAACCTAGTGCGGTTAAAGCTTTCGCAGCGATGCCCTCTCCTTCACGTACTAAACCCAGAAGGATATGCTCGGTTCCAATATTATTATGACCTAGTCGTACTGCTTCTTCTTGTGCAAGTGCTAACACTTTTTGTGCTCTTTCTGTAAATCGCCCAAACATCATGGGACATAACCTCCTCATTAATAGTTTACTGTTTTTCTAATTGTAGTCGCTCCCGTATCAGGGATGCTCTACGTATATCTCTTTGGTCCGGTGTCAGTGTTTCCTGAGCGTATTGTTGTAAAAAACCCGGTTGTGTTAAAATCATCAGCTCATTCAATATATTTTTAGATATATTCTTAATAAAACCTAAATCGATACCAAGACGTACATCGGACAAACATTTTGCTGCTTCTTTAGACTCAATAATTCGGCTGTTCTTTAGAACTCCATAAGAGCGGAACACCCGGTCTTCCAGCTGAAGACCAGAGCGTTGCATCAGTGTCTCACGTGCCCGCCGTTCCTGATCGATCAATTGCCTTACCACACTTTGTAAGTCTTCAACAATATCATCTTCTGATTTACCAAGGGTAATCTGATTAGAAATTTGAAAAATATTGCCTAAAGCTTCGCTTCCTTCTCCATAGATGCCTCTTACTACCAGGCCCAGCTGGTTGATAGCAGGAATCATCCGATTCACTTGTTGCGTCATTGCCAGCGCAGGCAGGTGCATCATAACAGAAGCACGCATCCCGGTGCCAACATTTGTAGGGCAAGCGGTCAAATAACCGCGCTTTTCATCAAATGCGTAATTTACTTTTTCTTCCAGCCAGTCATCCAGTTCTGAAGCTCGTTTTAAGGCTTGTTCTAATTGAAAGCCGGGATAATATAACTGGATGCGAAGATGATCCTCTTCATTAATCATGACCGATATCTGCTCATTCTCAGAAATCAACGCTGCAGAATGGTCCGAATGTTCAGCAAGATGAGGACTGATCAAATGCTTTTCTACCAATACCCGTTTTTCAATCGGTTTAAGATTGTTCATTGGCACTAATTCAAAGTTTTTGTATTCCTTGAATGATTGGTGTGCGTATTCCTGATCAAAAAAATCAAGAATCGGTTTAAGGTCTTCTTCTTTAGCAATAATCGGAAAAGTTACTTGAGCGAAATTTCTCGCCAGCCTAATCCGACTACTTAAAACAATGTCACTATCAGGACCTTCTTCTTTCATCCAGGGGCTAATCGCTTCATTCATGAAATTCTGAAGAGACATCATCCATCCCCCCCTTGCTCATTTTGAAGCTGTTTTTCCAGTTTACGAATTTGATCGCGTACCTTTGCAGCTTCTTCAAATTCCTCTTTCTCAATTAATTGATGCAACAGATGTTTTTTTTGTTCGACTTCTTTTCTTAAGTGGAGATTTCCGCCTTCACGCTTTGGAATTTTACCATTATGCTCGGTGTTGCCACTGTGTACCCGGCGGAAAATCGGATTAAGTTTATCATCAAACGTCTCATAACATTTTGCACACCCGAATTTACCGATTCTCGTAAATTCCTGATAGGTGAGCCCACATTTAGGGCATTGCAGCTTTTGGGCTGGCGGCGTGGACGATGGCGCTGTCCCGCTGTTAATAGATGCTGCAGCATCAAAATTGAGCAAGCCGGATAGCAAGTTATTAAGTGAAAAAGAACTCTCGCCGTAACCTTTTTCCTTAGCACACTGTTCACATACATGCACTTCCGTTTTTTCTTCATTAACCACTTTTGTCAAATGTACAGTTGCCGGACGTTGATGACATTCTTGACACTCCATCTTAACTCCTCCCCTCTCCCTTTATGACATTTTATACCTCAGAGTAGTTAACATCGCAGTCAATATTTTCGACCTTACCTCATCGCGTAATGGCAGTTGAAATGCCAATACCTCACGAGTCATTGCACTTACCATCAGCTTAGCTTCCCGCTCAGTGATAATTTCGTCTTCCAGTAATCGTTCAATGATGTCAATGGCAGCAGTCTGCGTCACTTTCGGCTGGATGATTTCTAAAATTTCGTCTAAAAGTTTCGTATCATCCTGATGTTTGACCCGCATTATACGGATATAACCTCCGCCGCCACGTTTACTTTCTACTATATAACCTTTTTCCACAGTAAATCTAGTCTTAATCACATAGTTGATTTGAGAGGGAACACATTGAAACTGTTCTGCTATTTCGCTGCGTTTGATCTCAATGACTTCTTGTTGATTAGCCTCAAGTATCTGTTTTAAATATGCTTCAATGATGTCGGATATATTCCGCATCTTCCCTCCTCCTCTTTTGACTTTGACTATCTTTGACTTTAATTTTATTATACTCAAAATTTTTCGAGACGCAACTAAAATGTTTAGAATTTTTACCTACCATCCATGTTCCCCTAAACCAAGGGATTTTAAAACAACGATTTATAGGTGATTATGTAGAAAAAAGCCGTACTACAGTTATGCAGTACAGCTTAAGATGAAAAGTCATGTTTTTCGCTCATATACCAATTTGACATGATTTATTTTAGAAAGACAATCAAATAAGACAGCTTGATCAAACTTTTGTCCTCTTTCCATTTCTATAAAGAGCGTCCGTTCTCCTGTCCGTTCGTTTTCAATCGACAAACGTTTTACGTTAATTCCGAAATCATCAAAAGTAGCGACGACCTCTCCCATATTCACTTCTCCATCTACAATCAAACGGACGAAATTCTTTCCCCGTCCAGCCATGATCTTCTCTTCTATTTGGTTTAACACCACTAGACTGAGCAGCACTAAAATGGTAGTTAAAATAGCAGCATCGTACATTCCGGCTCCAATTACTAATCCAATTGCAGCTACCGTCCATATCGAAGCTGCTGTAGTTAACCCTTTGATGGTCATACCATTGACAATGATCGTTCCTGCACCTAGAAAACCAATACCACTGATAACATAAGAAGGGATCCTTGCAGGGTCGAAACGGACATTTTTATATGCTTCCATAAATGACTCAAAACCATATAAGGATAAGAGCATCATTAAACACGCTCCTACTCCGACTAATATGTGTGTTCTGAAACCAGCGGAATGATTTTTTAACTCTCGTTCAAAGCCGATTAATCCAGATAAAAAGAGTGCAATTAACAGCCTGACTAAAAATATATCAAAATCATCATCTAAGAATGTTATAGCTTCCATTACCAGAATTCACCTCCAACTACAGTACATATGCTGATTATATATAAGTATGATTAGTATAGCATTGTATGCATGGTATTTTAAAATACAAAGAAACCCGGAAGCCTTGGAAGACTTCCGGGTTTCTTGCTTGCCTAGCGGCGTCCTACTCTCACGGGGATAAACCCGACTACCATCGGCGCTGGAGAGCTTAACTGCTGTGTTCGGCATGGGAACAGGTGTGACCTCTCCGCTATCGCCACTAGACCTTTATGATGTA
>NZ_JBIEKI010000023.1:0-58554 GCF_043497085.1 Halobacillus sp. B23F22_5
CTTCCTGAAACAGGCGGAGTGGAACCGCCTGTTTCACTGGGGAAATAAGCTCACAACGAAAAAACCACGAAGAAAAATCAATTTCTTCGTGGTTTTTTCATTTTAAAGAGGCTTTTGGGACAGCCCCATTTTTATCATTATTCCGTTATCAACTACCATTCCAGGATAAATCCTTTGATTCCCACATCTCCTCTATCTTCACTCTTTTGGCGTGCCGTAAAATAAGGATGCTCTTCATCTAAATTCAACTCCACAGAGTCAGGATCGAGATACAGCTTATACTCGAGATTATTGATTTTATGAAGAGTAAGATCTGGAATTGTCGATTGGTTATTATCTTCATCGATGACCATTATATCTATGTTGTTGTAACCTTTTTCTAATAGCTTTTCTTTTAGACTCATAATATTTCCTCCATACAAGCTCTATTTTCTTAGTATTCGTTTACCCGCAATGATCTTGCTAAAAACTCCTTTGTAAAAATTTTGTCATATTCTATTAATAGATCCGTTTGTTAAATTTTCTAACTTTGATGACGAATCCTGTATGGTTTTAACAGCTATTCTATTAAAGCCACCCTCTTGCTGCTTGGTTTATTGCCTCTAAGCTTCCATTTTCTTTTTTTTACAAAAAATTTGAATTTTAGGTGTTTAATTGAGAATTTTGATGGGTAAAATCCCCGTACAACGGAAGGTTCTTTCAGATTTATGTAAGCTGGCAGTCAATCAAAAAGCAGTCATAATCACCAACACGAGTTATGGAAAATTTTTCGACACAAGGAGTGTTTAGAATGGAAGATCTTTATCCTTCAAGAAAGAATAACCAGCCTGAAATTATAAAACGTAAAGATCCTGTCATCCACACGGATCGTTCAAAAGATGATCAAGCACCACTATCAAAGGATCAGCTTGATTTTTATGAGAAAAACGGCTTCTTACAAATTGAGAATTTCTTCTCGGAAGATGAAGTATCTGACATGCAAAAAGGGATATTCGAATTACAAGATGACAGTAAAGACGTTACTTCCGACAAAGTAATTCGCGAACCACAAAGTGATGAAATTAGATCCATATTCCATGTGCATAACGATGACGAATATTTCAAAAAAGTAGCTTATGACCAACGTTTACTCGACATAGTAAACCACTTGCTCGGAAGCGACGTCTACATCCATCAGTCCCGTATCAACTATAAACCAGGCTTCACCGGTAAAGAGTTTGATTGGCACTCTGACTTTGAAACTTGGCATGTTGAAGATGGAATGCCCAGGATGAGAGCAGTCAGTATGTCTATCGCATTATCTGACAACTATTCCTTTAACGGGCCTTTGATGCTTATACCAGGGTCCCAAAACTACTATGTCAGTTGTGTAGGTGAAACACCAGATGACAACTACAAAGAATCTTTGAAAAAGCAGAAGCTCGGTGTACCGGATCAGGAAAGTTTGAGATGGCTTGCTGAGCAGGGCGGCGGTATTTCCGTACCGACTGGAAAAGCAGGTTCTATCACTTTATTCGAAAGCAATACCATGCATGGTTCTAATGGCAATATTACACCATACAGCCGTAACAACCTGTTCATGGTTTATAATAGTGTGGAAAATCAATTAGTAAAGCCTTTCTCTGCAGGGAAAGAACGTCCTGAATTCATCGCTGTACGTGAAGGCGCACCAAAATTCAGCAATAGCTGATCGGCATAACAAAGAACTTTCCAAAAAATTTAAAGCCAGCTTGCATGCAAAAAGTGCTGCCCAATGAAGGGCAGCACTTTTTTGTTAAGCTTTGTTAAATCCCCGTGTTGATTTTACAGTTAAAGCTCCCTTTACTTGAAAACTCAGTTTCGAGACAGTTAAGCCGTTACCATAAGAGAAATGGGATGGTTCGTGAAACGATAAAGCCCTGCGGGATCTTGCCTAGCCCCTTCTCCCGCGGGAGTCTCGACGTTTCCCTGCCCATCCAGCCAGTGTTGTACTAAACGGACCCTTCAAAAAGAGAGAGAATGTAGCTGAAACCTTCATGTTGACGCATTTAAAAAGGATATAAGGGCGCCAAAGCCTTCTTTCTATCATGGTCGATTTCCATAAGTGTGATTTCGAGAATTTCCTATTATGCAAGGGGCGTAGGGAAACGGTGAGACTCCTCGAAAATGCTACGCATTTCCTTCGTGCGTGGGTTAGGTCAAGAAGAAAATTCAAAGTCCTGTGGGAATTGAGTGATAGATGAGGCCCCGCAAGGCGAAGCCTGAGGAGACTCAGCACACGCCCACGGAAAGCGAATCGTTTCCCGGAGTCCCTAATTCCAACAATATCTCGAAATCAAGTCTTCGACTTTTCGGTCCTATTGTTGAATAAGTTTCTCATAATAATCAAACAACCCCTTTTATAAAAGCGAGTCATTAATTGAAGTGAACTGGTTATTTTCTTGGCGTTTCATATCTCCCAAACCAGTCATAACGGTTCTTGGATATCCATTTATATAACGGAGAACCTAGGCGGCTTGCGAAAGGGAGATACATCAACGCGCCTGCATAAAATGTCAGCGGCAGTGAAACGAACAGCTTTCTGATTGTATAAAAACCCGACAGCAACTTACCATTTGAAGTCCTCATATAGATTTGATCATATATGTCTTTCCCATCTAAGTATCGAAAATCCTCGCTATTTTCAACTTCCTGCACGGAAAGCCATTCAAGTTTATGAAACCAATCAAGCCTGCGTAATACACGTTTTATGTTAAAGCAAAGCGGACATTGCGCATCATAAAAGACAGTATGTTTCATAAAAAACCTCCTGCTTTTTATATTACACATGCGCCATTAAGTTAAACGAAAGCCGATCACAGGGGAACAGATTACAATAGAAGGTATAAGTAAGAAGGGATCGGGGGGAACCACCCGGGGATCCCGCAGCCATACTACGGGATAGATTGGTAAGAAAGTTTAGAATTTGCTTATTCTTGCTGTTGCTGGTTCAAATGTTCTGCTGCTTCGTCGTAGGATTCTATTTTCAACCTATATTTATCTGGAAGGACATTCTCTTCATGGACACTTTTGATGAACGCTTGTGCCTCTTCATAAGTCGAAAATATGACCTCCTCTTGTTGCTGCGCAAATCCTACTCTTAATTGATTAGCATCTTCTGCTACTACAATGTATTTCATAGATACCCCTTTCTTTCTTTCAGATTAAAAATAAAAAAGCCGAAAAAGGTACGATCCCTTTTCCGGCTTATGTCTGGCTCTAATTGTCCAGCCCATTTCCACCTGGCTTCTTCGGTTTTAAAATAAAAATGATGTAACTTTTATCTTCATTAAAATCCCAATCCACAAATACATCGATGACTTGGGTATCGAGAATGTTTTCACAATAAGATTGGCTTAACAGGCCTTTTTCCAGCTTTCGTTTAGTAAGCTTTAACGTTTCACCAAAGCCTGAACGTATCAATTCTTTTTCAATCCGTACTAATATACCATCACGGACCACCATTAGTGTCCGCTCATTCAACATGAATGAATCTACTTTCGTAGGAGCTTTTTCTGCCTGTTCACTCACACGGATTATCTCTTCATGGATTTTTTCCTTGTCTGGATAATCAGCCAGATGAATCTCTTCGTCCTGATGTTCTTTTGCAATTACCGCTAAGAAAACACCGGAACGATTATTAAGGGACCAGTCATAAAAGAGATCATCAATCTCTAACCCGGTCATTATCCTTAAAGTAGCCCGCATATCCGGAAGCAGTTCTTCCATCAGCAAGTCCCTTGTTTCTTCGACTTTCATATCGTTTTTCTGGCTGACCAATACCCGTTCCATCGGTGCTAAAAATTCGCGCAAATAGATGGTGATATATGGCTCTTCAATCGACACATATACAGAGGAAGGCCCCTTGCCAAAATTATCTCGTAATAATTTTCCTGTATAACTGGCGATTTCTGCTTGCAGTGATTGTTTATCCATATCATTCATTCCTTTTTTAAGACAGGACGTTTTATTCCGGTCTCATTCTCTAGTATAAATCCTTCCTCCATTTAACGAAAGTCAAACATAATATTTTTCATTAAAGAATTCAATTTCTATGTGCAAATACCCAAAACGAGGGATATTTGACCCATTCAAAATACCTGACAGCTTTGATAGAATTAAATTGTAAGAATATTCTAAACATGTAAGTTGAAGGAGGATGAGAAATGGACGAGCTTAAACTGATTCCCTTTCAAGTAGAAGAAGTTCTCCCAATGTCATCAAATGTGCCAGAAGGTGTGGAAATGATTGAAGCACCTCTACTCTGGGAGCAGACCGATCAGGGAAAAGGAAATGTCGTTGCAGTCATTGACACCGGTTGCCAGCCGGATCATCCTGAATTGAAAGATAGAATTATTGGCGGCAGAAACTTTACCACTGATTATGATGGTGATGAGAATAATTTCTCGGATAACAACGGGCATGGCACTCATGTTGCCGGAACGATCGCCGCCACGGAAAATGGCACCGGAGTCGTTGGTGTCGCACCCCAGTCAGATCTTCTGATTTTGAAAGTATTGACAGGTAGCGGCAGAGGCCGTATGGATTGGATTATCGATGCAATTGAATACGCCACTAACTGGGAAGGACCGAACGGAGAGCGTGTTCGAGTCATGTCAATGTCGTTAGGTGGACCAAGCGACATTCCAGAACTGCATGAGGCGATTAAGCAGGCCGTCAATCAGGATATATCCGTCGTATGCGCTGCCGGAAACGCTGGTGATGGCCGGGAAGATACCGATGAGTTCGGATACCCTGGCGCTTATAACGAAGTCATTCAGGTCGGCGCAATCAACTTTGAAAGAAAATTAGCGGATTTCACCAATACAAATAATGAAATTGATTTAGTAGCTCCTGGAGTCAATATTCTCTCCACTTATTTAAATGGTGAATATGCTCGATTGAGCGGGACTTCCATGGCCACTCCCCACGTGTCCGGCGCTCTTGCCTTGTTGATTAATTTGTCAGAATCGCAGTTCAAACGTAAATTAACAGAAGCTGAACTCTATGCCCAACTGATTAAACGAACAATGCCCCTCGGTTATACAAAACAGGCCGAAGGTAACGGCTTAGTGAGGCTTGGATTAATTGATAAAATCAACGATATTTTAAGTGTTTACACGAATAACTGGGAAGAAAAAATCGCACGAAACGAAGCGAAAATCAAATCAATGCAGCCATAACAGTTATGTAAAAGAACAGCACACGATTTATTTGTGCTGTTCTTTATTTTGTCCCAGCTGGTGTTCGGCCAACCTGACCAGTTCTCTGACCATACTTCCACCAATAGCTCCGCCCATTCTCCCGGCATCTTTGGCTTTTATTTCTCCGTTATACCCCTCTGAGATCGGCACATTCTGTTCTTGTGCTATTTCATATTTGTCGTTCGTTCCATAGCGTTCATTTAATAACTTTTCTTTCAATTGATCAAGACCTTCACGCGCTTCCGGAACGAGGATTTTATTTTTTCTTCCCATGACGCTGCTCCACCCTTGTTAATTCTTTTCCTTCATGACTGACCAGCTTGCCTTCTTCATCTACCTGGTCAATCTGTCCATCAATAGTCCCTTCTGTCAATGTATCGGATGCCTGCTCGTGTGTAATTGCAAGTCCTTGTGAAAATTGATCACCTTTTTCATAATCAGATGGCTGATAAGTTCTATCTGCCTGAATGTCTCGTTTCGTTTGTTTCTTCATATCGAAAACCTCCTTCCTCCTTAGTTTCTACACATTAACTGCATTTATGTTTGGCGTATAAAACCATGTCTTAAGGTAGAAAATGTTGATAAGGATGAAGGGTAAAAATCGCCATTATCGATGCCGGCTTAGCAGGATTATCATACGTGATCACGTTAGAACAATATGGATATCGGGCAGATATTTTTGAGGAAAGAAAAAATTGTCAGTGGCCGCCCATTGCGGGAGAAGCGATGTCCCCCACCCTGCATGCTCCCATTGATGACCTGCCAGCAGATAACCTCGTACTAACGGCTGTTTAAATGTCGTCATTTGTCTGTTAGCATGGAGAAAGGGTCATAGGAATTGCTGATCAACATTCATGTTGTGTTTAAAGTTTATCCTCCGTTTTTCCGAATTGCCCTACCCACTCCGTTACCAACGGGTTCATGAAAGGAGGATTACCATGCAGCCAAGAATATTGTTGCTGTCCAAAGATGCATCAGACCTGGAACATCTACAACATGTCTTCTACGACGAAGGTATATACAGTCGATGTGAAGACATCGATATAGCGGATGTCAAATCCCTTTTAGAGGAAAATGATATCAATGTCATTTTGCTTGATGAGTCTTGTTTCTCTCTGCTAGCTGAATTGAACAGTATCGCCAAAGATACAAGTGTCATTATCTTATTACATCATCAAAACGAAGATACCATTAAGATATCGATGGATTATAATGTCGATAATTTCCTCATGAAACCCCGCTATTACAACCTCTTGCCTACGATATATAGCGCACTCGAAAATCGTTCCCAGACATATGAATAATGGAGTACTTAAAAAGCTGTATTTCTCCAATCTGATTGGTGAAATACAGCTTTTATTATCCATCTATTTTATATAAATGGATTCTCCATGGTGAATCCTCAGATTCAAACACTCGCTCAAAAACAAGGTCGTTCGCTTCATAATTCTCAATGGGAACAGCTGAAAGAATATAGTCTCCCCCCATACTTTCCAACTTGTCGGTATTGATATCGAGGTTCTCAATTTTTTTGTCACTGTCCCTTGTGAAATCATAATTCTTCCCTAGTTCATCCACATACAAATATAACCTGCTTCCCCATGTATCAAAATAATGCCTTAGCTTATCGTTCTTTTCCAATTCGGGTGCTATTACTTCCCTCCACTCATGTTTATAAGAAAGCGGTATTGTTGTATTATAGGTATCCAATGTCCACATACCGTTGTATTGGGCGATCGTCGGGTGCATGCCGATCGACACCACCCTGTAATCAGAAGGCTCTTCTCCGATATATTCTTTAATATCGTCAAACAGCGCTTCTGAGTAAAACCCCTTATATGTGAAAGAATCAAACTCTCTGTACTTAAATTCTTCGGCAAGCGGAAACAATATAGCGATCTGTCCAAGGATGAGCATAAGTACAATAAATTTACCCAGAAATACTCTTTTTTGGATAATCCCCATAGCAAGACCAAACACAAGATACCAGAGTATTGGATGCAGGAAGTGATAGCGGCTGAAATTGAAATTGTTCAACAAAGAAATCGTATCTTTTAGTACACGCCATCCTTCCCAGTACCAGTAGCCATACCAAATCGACAGGATTAAATTGGCTGCCAGCAGAGATAGGAGCAGCTTAGGTACCACGGCCCTTCTCCATACAGTAATGAGAATCGCAGCCATAGCCGCCGGGAGAATGAAGCGGTAATGAAATGTTTCATCATGTGTATGGGCAAAGAGAAAATTTTCAATTCCCAGCTGGAACGCCCCAACTGCATCCTTATCTCCCAAAGTGAATTCTTCTCGATGGGGTACAAATGCACTATCCAGAAACATCGAGTAAATAATCATATAATTTTTGATCAGAAAGATACTTGTCATCAATACAATCGAACTGAAAAATGGCCGATTGAACTTTTTAAAGCGAATCCAATCCACCAGCCAGATGACACCAATGACCGAGATAAAAAAGGAAAAAGCCAGGATGAAATTGGAATGGAACGGGATGAATCCAATCAGGATCCAGTATCTCTTTTTCGCTTGTCTGCCGAGCTCACGGATTTTCAAAAACGCAAGTAATGCAAGCGGCATTCCTGCCATGGAAAGGGCGCCGGATGGCCAATACGGAAGCAGCGCAAACGTCAAGGCGGCCCCCGCAATCGGTAACTGATAATTTCTCCATGTACCTGTCTGTTTTTCAAAAACATAAGCCAGTAGAAAATACATGCCAAATAAAGCGACCACTCGCATGATGGTCTGGTTGATGGTATAAGCGGTAAAGGGCTCGAACAAAGCATACAGCCATACCATCGCATCCAAGCCTGAAGGCAAAGCGCTCCGTGGAAGACCGTTGATGATACTCGACAGCATTTCATTCGGTGAGGCGAAAATCAGATTGTTTTCAACCACCAGCTTATACCAGACAATATTTGAATCCAGATTATCATGTACCCTGATATGCGTATCTTCACCTAAAATATAATAAGGCAGCAAATAAGCTGCCAGAATCAAACAGGCGACAAATAATAATTTATGCCTAGTAAAACGCTCGAATATGGTGTACCACATGACGGACATCCTCTTTTGCCATTTGATAATAAAGCGGTAAACGCAGCAATCGTTCACTATTTTTACTTGTATACGTATCCGGGCCGCTCATTTCTCCGAACTTCTCCCCTGCATGGGAAGAGTGGAGCGGGACATAGTGAGGGACGGCCATAATATCATTTTCTTTCAAGTATTGTATCAGCTGTTTACGTTCCTTTTCATCCTTGGTTTTGATATAAAACATGTGGGCATTATGTTCCCTGTCTTTCGGGATGAATGGCAGCTCGATCTCCTTTTGCCCTTCTAGCGGCTTCAGCCCTTCCCAGTAGAGCTGCCATGTTTCCAGACGGTTTTTATTGATTCTGTCAGCCGCTTCCAGCTGAGCTAATAAATAAGCAGCATTCAAATCACTCAAGAGGTATGAAGAACCAATATCCCGCCATGTATATTTGTCCACCCTGCCCTGGATGAACTGCGAGCGGTTCGTCCCTTTTTCCTGGATGATTTCCGCGCGGTCGATGAAACGGGAGTCATTGATAATCAACGCCCCGCCTTCTCCGCACGTATAGTTTTTTGTTTCATGGAAGCTGAATGTACCAAGATGGCCAATCGTACCTAATGCCTTTCCTTTATATGCACTTAGCAGACCTTGAGCAGCATCCTCGATCACATAAAGTTCATACTGATCAGCGAGAGACATGATGACATCCATATCGCATCCCACACCAGCATAGTGAACGACCACAAGCGCCTTCGTACGTTCCGAAATAGCTTCCTCGACAAGTGTAGCATCCATATTCATTGTAGACGGATCAACATCGACAAATTTGATATGGGCTCCACGTAAAGCGAACGCATTTGCCGTAGAAACGAATGTAAAAGAAGGCATGATCACTTCATCACCTTCCTGGATATCGACCAGTAACGCCGCCATTTCCAGGGCATGCGTACAAGAAGGTGTCAAAAGCACCTTCTCCGTTCCCAAATGAGACTCTAACCAGCTGGAACATTTTTTTCCGAATGGCCCGTTGCCGGAAAGTTTCTGATTATGGATTGCTTCCTGGATATATTCATTTTCTTTTCCTGTTACACATGGTTTATTGAATGGAATCATCTTAACACCTCAAATAGATTGACTCGTTACTATAATACCTAGCACAATCAAGGATAATCCGATCACTTTTTGAGGTGTGACCGGCTCTCCGAACAAAAAGACGGATAGCAGAAACACCAGCACAAATGAAAGGCTCATGAACGGATACGCGTAACTGATATTGAATTTTGTCATCGCCGCCATCCAGAAAATTGAAGCGACAAAGGCAGAAAGAAAACCCGACAGAATCAACGGGTCGAGCAAAAGCTGGAATAAGAATACGACTTTATCTTTCAGTTCCAGTGGCAGACTGCCGTATTTCTCAATCCGCCACTTCAATATCAATTGGCCATAGACAGTAAATAAAATGGTTGCAAAGATATAAAAATAACCCATCATCAGACCCCGTCAGGCATTTTTATATTCCATTTATGATAAACATCTACTGCTCGCTTCATTTTGAACCCGAGCGAATAGAACATCTGCATCGAAGGAAAGTTAATTGCTGATACGGAAGTCTCCAGTTCCTCATGGCCATAAGAAAACAACACTTCACACGCTTTACTTACCAATGGCTTGGCTAGTCCCTTCCCCCGCACCTTTTCATCCATCCCGATCAATAGAATCCGGTTGTTCTGATAGGCATAGTAGGCAACGATTTCTCCTTCATAAGTAAGGAACATTACCTGCCCCGCTTCATATAAATCTCGGAGCCAGTTGATGTATCGCTGTTCTGCCGTTTCTTCCTTTACATTAAAATCTCTATGATAGCGCCCTACTTTAAAGGCACCGGCAGAAATTGAAGCAATGATATCAAAGCTTCCTTCTCGGGTAATTCCAACCTGTTCATTAGAAAATGTCCGCAATTGCTCGGCTTTACATACCGGTGTGATTAATGTATCGGCATAATAAAATCCATGCTCCAGTATCGGCTTTTTATTGACCATGGGATCGACCTTTAAAGTAAAATGTCCCGGTGTCTCATCCGTTTCTTGCAATGCTTCCTCCTCAGGAGACAGGACTTCATAGGTATCCATCCCAAAATTCCGTCTATCCCAGGGAGCTTCCCGTAAATGTTTCATCATCCTATCACCTCATATCATTCTTCATCTTCTGTTGTTTCGCTGATAATGTATAGTGGTCTGCCTTTTGTTTCATTGAATACTTTACCGATATATAACCCTAACACCCCAAAATTGAAGAAAACCAATCCACCGATAAAATAGATCGACACCATGACACTCGTCCAGCCTGGAACATGATGCTCCAGCATAAGGCGCTTAAAAATCAAATACAGGCCATACAAAAAGGATACAAGTGAAATGGTAAACCCGAACTGGATCGACAATCGGAGTGGTTTATTCGATTGAGAAATGATGACATCGGTAGCCAGACTGATTAACTTTTTTAAATTATAGGAAGATTTACCATGCTCACGCTGATGGTGATTGACTGGTATTCTTGTGGATTTATAACCCATCCATTGGATAAATAGCGGGAAAAGCCGGTTTTGCTCCCTCATCTGACGGAAGCTTTCGATGACTTTCTTGCGGCTGATGCTAAAGTTAGCAATGGTATGGTCTGAAGACCGCTCCGTCAGATAATCGTAAACTTTGTAGAAAAGTTTAGAGGTCACCCGCTTAAGCGGATGATCCTGACGTTCTACTCTGGAACCAAAAACGACATCGTAGCCTTCGTAGGCTTTTTCATATAACTTCTTGATATCTTCAGGCTGATCCTGCAGATCACAATCCATTACAACCACCCAGTCACCTTGCGTGTAATCCAATCCCGCTGTAATAGCATGATGCTGTCCGAAGTTCCTGGATAGGTTGAGGCCTTTTACCCTTGGATCCTTTTGGTGAAGCTGTTGAATCGTCGGCCAGGCATCATCCGGACTGGCGTCGTTGACCAGGATAAGCTCGTAATTCATTGGAATAGAGCTCATTGTTTTATTCACTCGTACATATAACTCATTCAGACATTTTTCACATCCGTAGATTGGCACTACAACGGAAATCACTGGACTTGCTGCTCCCATTTATTGATATACCAGGAGACTGTTTCTGCCAGCCCTTGCTCCAGCTTGACCTCCGGCTTCCATCCCAGCGTCTCTCTGATTTTATTATCATCTACGGCATATCTGCGATCATGTCCTGGTCTATCATCAACAAAGGTAATCAAATCCTTGAAAGTAGTAAGCTTCAGCTGCTTTTTTCGATCAGGCTGGTTGTGGTCCAACAATTCACAAATGCGATTCGTCATATCTAAATTCGTCCGTTCACTTCTACCACCGATGTTATAACTTTCACCTGTATTACCATGATGGAAGACAGCATCAAGTGCCTGGCAATGATCGGTTACATACAGCCAGTCACGAATATTTTGTCCATCTCCATAAATAGGAATCGACTCACCCGCAAGCGCTTTTCGAATGATTGTCGGAATCAGTTTCTCGTCATGCTGTCTCGGTCCATAGTTATTGGAACTGCTTGATATCACGACGTTCATGTCATACGTGTTATGGTAGCTCTTAACCAGCATATTTGCGCTCGCTTTCGAAGCACTATATGGATTTCTTGGATCATACGGGGTTTCTTCTGTAAAAGCTCCATCTTCATCCAGCGACCCATATACTTCGTCGGTGGAAATATGGTGGAACCGTCGATCAGCAAGTACCCCTTTCTGTTCCCAATCCCGTTTTGCGGTTTGCAGCAAGTTGACAGTGCCAACAACATTGGTCGTAATGAAAGGCTTCGTATCAGCAATTGATTTATCTACATGCGATTCCGCAGCAAAATGGATGATCCCGTCAATGTCAAAATCAGCAAACACCTTCTCTACTACTGATTCATCTGCAATGTCACCTTCAATAAAATGATAGTTACGATAGCCTTCTGCCTCTCGCAAGTTCGCTAATGATCCAGCGTAGGTCAATTTATCAAGATTGACAATCTCGTAGTTGTCATGGGTTTTCAAAAAATAAGTGATGAAATTGGAGCCGATGAAACCAGCTCCCCCTGTAATCAATAATGTTTTTTTATCTCTAATCATGATCCACCGTTCCTATCATTGGATTTTGATCGACTACGTCTTCCCAGTATTGCTGGACGTGTCTCCGATTAGCAATATCCATCAAATATTTTCCGTAGTCATTCTTCTGCATCGCTTCCCCTTTTTCATAAAGTTCTTCACGTGAAATGTAGCCCATATAATATGCGATTTCTTCAATGCAGGCAACCTTGAATCCCTGCCGCTGCTCGATATTTTTAATGAACTGGGACGATTCGAATAAGGAGTCATGCGTACCTGCATCAAGCCAGGCGAATCCTCTTCCTAATAACTGTACATCCAGTTCTCCACTTTCGAGATACAGTTTATTGATATCAGTGATCTCAAGCTCTCCCCGATCAGAGAAATCCAGCTGCTTCGACATTTCAATCACGCGATTATCATAGATATATAATCCTGTGACAGCAAAATCAGACTTAGGATCTTCCGGTTTTTCTTCTAAAGAAATTACTTTTTTATTTTGATCGAATTCCACTACACCGAACCGCTGCGGGTTTCCTACCCGGTAACCGAAAACAGTTGCACCTTGATGGTTACGGATCGCTTTCCGCAGCATATCCGTCAGTCCTTGCCCATAAAAAATGTTATCACCGAGAATCAAAGTCACATCATCATCGCCGATAAAATCTTCCCCGACAATGAACGCTTCCGGAATACCATTGGGATCTTCCTGGACTTCATACGAGATGGAGATTCCTAACGATGAACCATCGCCCAATAACTTTTGAAAACGAGGCACATCTTCTACCGTACTGATGATCAGAATTTCTTTTATCCCGGCAAGCATCAGTATCGATAAAGGATAATAGATCATTGGCTTATCATAGACAGCAAGCAGATGCTTATTAATACTGTCCGTGCTTGGGGACAACCTGGTGCCACTGCCTCCTGCCAAAATAATTCCCTTCATAGAATCGCCCTCCCAAATATCAAAAAATAATAAACGTTATAATTACAGATTCCTTTCTAAGTTCCTTTTTTCCTAGCAGATTAATCTTACTTTTTCATTACAATTTTTTAACAGGGAACAGCATAGCAAAAAAGCCCCTTAGGAGCAGGGACTGGGAGCATTCATAGGTTAAAGAGGTTTAAATTAAGGTCTTTAGATAATTTTCTCAAGGCTTTACCACCGGCGATACTGTTCCCTTTTTTGTTGATAGCTGGTCCTACGATACCGATGCCCATTTTCCCGGTCACAACTCCTGTAATACCGCCTGACACACCGCTTTTAACTGGAAAACCTACATCTACCGCATAGGAACCAGATTCGTTATACATTCCAGAGGTCATCATGATAGCCAATGTGGTTCGGACATGGTTTGGATCGATTAGTCTTTCTCCATCTTTCATACCTTGTTTTGCCAGGAAGCAGCCTATTTCTGCAAGATCACGGGATGTCACTCTCAGAGAGTTGACACGGAAATATAAATCAAGCGCTGCCTCTAATTCTTGATACGGTAATATCCCCAAACTTTCCATAAAATAAGCCAGGGAGCGGTTTCGCGAGCCATTTTTCACTTCAGATTGGTAGACATTTTCATCCATCTCTATTCCATCATTATTCGTAATGGTACGGAGAAAGGTTAATACGCGTTTAAAACGCTCTTCAACGGTTGAGCCTTTAATCAGGCTAGCCACCGCAATCGCTCCTGAATTCAACATCGGATTATAGGGTTTGTGATTTTCGTAATTTTCAAGATTGGAGATGGAGTTGAAAAAATCATCGGTCGGCTCTTTATCTACCTTTTGAAACACGGTCTCCTCTCCAAAATCCTCAAGAGCCATTAGTAAGTTGATCACCTTGGAGATACTTTGCAAGGAAAAAACATAGCCATCGTCCCCAGCAGAATAAACATCTCCCTTGTCTGAAATTATGGTGATTGCTAAGTTGGTCAGGTCGGATTGGTCTTTCCCCGGCAGGTGATCGGCGACCACCCCTGAAGATGCAAATGGCCGGCATTCTTTGACGATCTCTTGTATGTAGTCATTTGATAATCTTGTCATGTCCCCACTCCTTACATCATAGGCTTACCTATTTATCTTTATCCTTCCAGGTATTATTTAAACTTTTGGTTGTGTTAAATTTCAGTGTTGATTTTACAGCTAAGTTCCCTATTGTTGAAGACTCAGTTTCGAGATAGTTGGGTCTGTTACCATGTGTGTAAGGAGATGGTCTTGGAAACGACTCACTTTCCTGCGGGGGACCTGGCAAGCTTCCTCGGGCTAAAGCCCTGTGGGATCTCGCCTAGTCCCTTCTCCCGCGGGAGTCTCGCCGTTTCCCTTCCCATCCAGCCAGTGTTGTATTAAACGGACCCTTCAAAAACAGAAAGAATGTACAACTAAAAATTTCATCCTAAAAGCATTTATTAAGGATATAAAGAGGCAGAAGTCTTCTTCAAAGATGTTTTGCCATAAGTGTGATTTCGAGAACTTTCTACGGCAAGGTCCGGAGGGGAACGGCGAGACTCCTGCGGGATGAAAATGACAGGTGAGACCCCGGAAGACGAAGTCTGAGGAGGCTCAGCGCATGCCCGCGGAAAGGGAGTCGTTCCCCACAGGACCTTTATTCAGATAAACATCTCGAAATCGAGTCTTCCATAATTCGGCCTGAATAAGTCTCTTTTTGAACAGAGACTAATTTTATCCATCATAAAAAGCATGAAACTGTTGGCAGCTTCATGCTTTTTACAGACTTAAACACCTGTATGCTGAGGATTTGGATATTCTATTTCAAAACCTGAATCTTTCAGCATTTGATGATCTTTCGTGCCTTCCTGACCGGCGGTGGTCAAATAGTCTCCGACGAAAATCGAGTTAGCTGCATACAAACCTAATGGCTGCAGGCTGCGCAAGTTGACTTCTCTGCCACCTGAGATCCGGATTTCTTTTGAAGGATTGATGAACCGGAATAATGCGAGCACTTTCAGACAATAAATCGGGTTAAGTTCATTGGTTCCTTCTAATGCAGTCCCATCAATTGCATGAAGGAAGTTCACAGGAATGGAATCAGCATCCAATTCCTTCAATGCTTTTGCCATATGTACGACATCAAGCCTCGTTTCCTTCATCCCAACAATCACTCCGGAACAAGGAGAAATTCCCGCCTGTTTAGCATGATTGACCGTATCGACACGGTCATCGTAGGAGTGGGTGGTTGTAATAGCATCGTGGTGGTTTTCTGACGTGTTGATGTTGTGGTTATAACGGTCCACTCCAGCTTCTTTTAGCTGCCGGGCTTGCTCTGGCTTCAATAAGCCAAGGCAAGCACAAATTTTCAAATCATATTTTTGCTTAATTTCTTCTACAGCCGACGTAACTTCATTCAGCTCCCGATTAGTAGGTCCGCGACCGCTTGCTACAATACAGTAGGTGCCGGAATGAAGCTGGTGAGCTTGTTCTGCTCCCTTCACAATCGTATCCTTGGCCATCATGCGATACTTCTGGATCGGTGCCTCAGAATCAATCGATTGGGCGCAGTAGCCGCAATTTTCAGGACAAAAGCCAGACTTCGTATTAATAATCATATTCAACTTCACTTTATTGCCATAATGATGCTTTCTGATTTGGTAGGCACTATGAAGCAGTTCCAGGATGTCATCATCAGAACTATTCAGAATGGAAAGTCCTTCTTCATCTGTAAGCTCATGTCCCGCTAAAACTTGCTCAGCCAGCAGGTTCCAATTCATATATTTTCCCCCTTTTCCATATTAAACAGCTTCTTTTTGTCTACGGAACTTGGTATTTGATAATGCCCCTTTTTCTAATCGGAACGCAAGGTAACCCGCAAGCACAGAAAGAACAATATCTTTCGGAAGTGGAACCATCATCCATCCCCATACCATTGGATAAGTTAGACCTTCTGGAGCTTCGAACCAGAAAAGGTATGCCGCATACATCCAGTTTGTTCCTACAATATAATTAATCACCATTCCCACAAGTGCTGCACTTACGTACATTGGAAAACTACGCTTCATTTCCACCATTTTTCCTGCCACATAGGCCAATAGAATAAAAGATACAATGAATCCGAATGTTGGGGAGAGCATGACCCCTGCCCCACCTTTGAATTGAGCAAATATCGGCGCTCCTGCTAATCCAAGAATCATATAGACGAACATTGAAAATGCACCAAGGCGGCTGCCAAGGACGATGCCGGCCAGGATTGCAAAGAATGTCTGCAAGGTAATAGGCACTCCTCCAACGACCATGAACGGGGCAATGGATGTGATATTTGCTCCGACAGCTGTCAAAGCAACAAATAAACTCCCCATGGTCAGATCAAGGGCTGTAAACTTTTTTCTTTTCATATGTTTCATCCTCCTGAGTATCATCTGTTAACGTTAACCATAATTAATGATTGGTTAACATATAACATAGATTACCACAGACATACGAAAAAATCATAGACTTTTTAAAAAATTTCATTAGAAAATTCGGCTTGTCCTCAAGTACTTATGGCAAAAGCGTTAGTATTTCTTATACTTAAACCTTTAACAAACTTAAGCTTTTTAAAGTATAAAAAAACCTGGATCTCCATTTGTGGAGAATCCAGGCATTATCATATTAGATAGCAAAAGTGTAGTTAACGGATTTGTCCGTTACCAGACATAATATATTTAACTGTGGTCAATGCTGGCAAGCCCATTGGACCTCGGGCATGCAACTTCTGTGTTGAAATTCCGATTTCTGCACCAAATCCTAATGCACCGCCATCGGTAAAACGAGTAGAAGCATTATGATAGATTGCAGCAGCATCTACCAGGCTCATAAATGTTTTCGCTGTATCCCCATTTTCAGTGACGATTGCTTCCGAATGCTTCGTACCATACGTTTCAATATGATCGATCGCTTCTTCTACATTACTGACTGTTTTAATAGCGATATCTTTACTTAAATATTCATTCGCCCAGTCAGATTCGCCTGCTTCTTGAGCGTCAGGCATAACTTTAAGAATTTCTTCATCACCATGGACGCTGATTACATTATCTTTCAGTGCTTTCGTCAAAGCCTCAAGGTTTTCATTCAACCAGTCTTTGTGAACGATCAGTGTCTCAGCTGCATTACATACGGCCGGACGGTCTGTTTTAGCATTTACCATAATGTTCAACGCTTTTTCAACTTCAGCTTCCTTATCAATATACACGTGGCAGTTTCCTACTCCTGTCTCAAGAACCGGCACCGTCGCATTGTTCACGACTGCACTGATCAGCGATCCGCCTCCGCGCGGAATCAGGACATCCACATGTTCTTTCATGGTGAACAACTGCTGGGTCGCTTCACGTTCTGTACTGTCGATGAATTGTACCGCTTCTTTCGGCACCTTGGTCTCTTCCAATCCGCGATGAAGTACTTCTACAATAGCGCGATTTGAATTGATTGCGGAAGATCCACCCTTAAGGACAATCGCGTTTCCTGATTTCAAAGCAAGTCCGGTAGAATCAACGGTCACGTTCGGGCGTGCTTCATAAATCATACCGATTACTCCGAGTGGTACCGTCACTTTTTCTACACCAAGACCGTTTTCAAGCGTCCAATCAGACAAAACGTGACCTGTCGGGTCTTCAAGTTCAGCAACTTCACGCAGACCATTGGCAAAATCAAAAATGCGTTCTTTTGTGAGAGCCAGGCGATCCATGAATGCATCTTCAAAACCTTTTTCACGTCCATTTTCCAAGTCTTGCTCATTCGCTTCTAAAATAGATTTATATTCCGCTTCAAGAATGGAAGCTAAATGGGTCAATGCTTCATTCTTTTCCTCTGTCGTAAGCATCGCTAGTTTTTTAGCAGCTTTTTTGGCTTCAATCGCTTGCGCTTCCACGTTCACTGTTGGTTTGATGGTTGTCATCATTTCCCTCCTTATTATTTTAAACACCGACTGGAACAGAAACTTCCAGATGACACACAAGATGTTTCTTTTCTACAGCAGCTTGCTTGTATTCGGCAATCTCTTCCTCTGTCATACTTACAATCTGGCTAATCTTTTTAGAAGAATAGTTGACGACCCCAAGACCGATATCTTCTCCATGTACATCTTTGATCCGTACAACCGCTCCTTCTCTGAAACGCCCTTTCACATGATGGATATTGCCCGGCAGCAATCCTTCTTTGCTCACGACAATTGAATCCTTTCCTTCCTCGTCAATGACGACCTCTCCTTCTGGTCCTGAGTTAAAGGCGATCCATTGCTTTTTGCTGTCGAGATTCAGCGTTTCTGGTTTCGATTCAAAATAAGTGCCACGGGCGTTTTGATAAACAGCATCATAGATAATGTTTGGCGCATTGGCTTTCCCTAAAAATGCGGCAATCCCAGAAGCCATCGTGATTTTGAAGGCATCAATCTTTGATTTCATACCGCCGGTACCGACCGCACTTCCCGGGTCGCCTGCCGCTGCCTCGATTTCCGGTGTAATTTCATGAACTTTATCCAGTAATTTAGCATCTTTATTTTTGCGAGGATCTGCATCATACAACCCATCGATATCAGAAAGAATAATCAGCTTATCTGCATCGACAAGAGCACTTACTTTAGCAGAAAGAGTATCATTATCACCGAATTTCAACCGGTCGATCGTGATGGTGTCATTCTCGTTTATAATCGGAATGATTCCTCTTTCCAGTAGAACATTGATGGTATTTCTGGCATTCTCGTAGCGATTTTCATCTGAAAAATCACTGCGTGTAATCAGGATTTGTGAAGCAACATACCCGTGGGATAAAAAGAGGTCTGAATAAGATTCGATTAGTAATCCTTGCCCGATGGATGCTGCTGCCTGCTTCTCCGGCAAAGTGCTTGGTCTTGAGAGACATCCAAGCTTGCGGTAGCCTGCAGCTACTGCTCCTGAGGATACGAGCAATACTTCATGTCCGTCATCTTTCAAACGAACTACTTCATCTACTATCTTTTCTAATTTTCTGCGGCTGATTTCTCCATGTAAGCTTGTTAGTGAACTACTTCCGATTTTGATGACTACGCGTTTTTTCTGTGTTTGTGTCAATCTATCACTCCTATCCTCTCGTTCAACTCTAATAATCATTAATTTTTAAATAATTATACACTCTGATGCATTTTTATGCTACCTTTATTTTATGACAAGTTCTTTTTCTTTTTCGCTGCTTACTTTACTCATTTCATTAGACTTGGCTGCAGCTCCTTTGACTGCCTGGGCGATGGCGTTTCCTCCGCCATGTTCGTTTAAGGCATCCAGCCCGGCAGCAGTCGTACCATTTGGTGAGGTTACTTTTTCACGTAGTTGAGCTGATGTGTCGTCCTGTTCCTGAAGCATCCTGGCTGCACCTAAAATCGTTTGTGCACCAATTTCCCTTGCCGTTTCACGATCAAGTCCGCCTTCCTGGCCTGCTTTTTCGATATGCTCCATTAAATAGTAGAAATATGCAGGTCCGCTTCCAGCGATTCCAGTGAAAATATCCATCTGTGCTTCGTCGATAACATATACATTTCCGATACATTTCAATAGCTTCTTAGCAGCCATGACATTATCGATCCCTGTATATTTTCCCGGTGAAATAGCTGTTGCTGATTCACCGACCATGCTAGAAGTATTCGGCATTGCACGGATGACCTGCTGTCCTTCGTTCATGTTATCTTCCATATGCGATGTAGAAATACCAGCTAATACAGAAAGAAGCACTTGGTCTGGGTTAATTTTATCTTTCAATGATTCCAGAACACTATCTATATCTTTCGGCTTCATCGCCAGAATGAAAATATCTACTTCGTCATAATTCAATTGATGGAGTGGAGTTGTACGCACTCCATATTTGGATTGTATATGATTCAACCGGTCTTGATTGCTCCGGTTAGTTACGATCACCTGGTTGACCGGAATCGTTTCGGCTTCTACTACTCCACTGATCATAGCCTCTGCCATCGAACCGGCTCCTAAAAAAGCTACTGTTTGTTTAAACAATGACATCTCTCCTTTTATTTGCAGTTCTCGTGTGTGTGAATTCAATGTTTTTCATAGTAACACGCTGTTTTTATTATTCAAGGGGTTTTTCGTAATTTATATGTATATACGCGAGATAGTCAGCGTAAACGCTTCCATTTCTATTTATCTCATTTCAGAGCGAACAGAAGTCGTCAAATAGCAGTTCAGGAGCTAATTTGCGAGTTGAGAAAAAGTCGCAATATTTCATTTTATCAAAAAAAAACACCAGTTACCGGTTTGACTCCGGTAACTGGTGTTTCTATTGTTCTTGATTACCACCATGGCCGGCCGTAATACCCGCCGTATGGGTAATAACCGCCATAGGGGTAATAGCCGCCATAAGGATAACCATATCCTCCGTAGCCTCCATAACCGCCATACAATCCTGGAACCAGCAAGCCGCCGAGTAAACCACCCGCAAGTCCTGTCGCAAATGTCCCTATAAAAGGATAATTCCTTTCATCGCCATACGCACGCATATCATAATCCATTTCCATCGGTGGGTATGAAGCCATGTGTTCTGGCATCGGATACGGATAAAATTCGTGTTCCATACTGTCAATTCGCCTCCTTGTATTATAAAAGCAAGTCGAATGCCTACGCTACAGACTATGACAGATACCTAAATGGGGGTGGGCGGTTGCGGAAGTTTTACATTTAAGCTTTCGTATAGGACAAACCATTTTCTTCATATATTTATCGGGAGAGGATGGATGTGTATGGAATTGTTAACTGTGGCTGGTTTCACTCTGATTACTGGGGCAGTTTCCTATATGGCCTATCGAAAATATCAGGCACTAACAAATAAAAGCACGGATTATATTTTTTCCAAAAGCACTCGATCGCCGAAAGAAGAATTGCTTCGAATCATTGATGATACAAATCATACGCTTGATGTTGCTGTGTTCATTTTGACAGAGGAAGACTTTGTTACGCATATTTGTAAAGCATCTAAACGAGGGGTACATGTTCGGGTGCTGACGGATGACAACCAGGTGAAGACCCTTAGCAAGCAGACTGACAATGTCCATAGGCTTTTACACTGCGGCGTTCCAATTAAAGTCAATAACCATGCAGGCATTATGCACCTGAAAATGATGATCGCCGATCAACAGATCATTACGACCGGTTCCTATAACTTCACCTATTCTGCTGAGCACAGGAACGATGAAGTAATCGTCATTATACGTGACAGGAAAATGGCACAGGAATGGACAAAAGTGTTTAATTCTAAATGGAAGGACAGCCGCAATTATAAAAGCTATCATTCATTATCTGGTAAAAAGTACGCTTGACTGATTGCTGGCAAACGGTATTTCCTGCCTTTCTTTTTTGATTTTATTGGCCAACCCTCAGATAGTCTCTCCTCCTTCATTCATGAAATCCCCCCTTCTCGAATATTTTCATAGTACAAGCTGAAAAGAGGTGAATCTATGGCAAAACATACCGACATCATAATCGCTGGCGGTGGCGTGATGGGATCAAGCATCGCCTGCCACTTGTTACAGGATGGCTTTACTGGTGAAGTGACTGTTTTTGAGAAAGATAGACTATATGAATTTTCCTCAACGCCCCGCAGTGCGGGTGGCATCCGGCAGTTGTTCACAACCGACATCAATATACAGATCAGCCGCTATAGTTTGAAAAAATATTTGAGCTTCCCCGAGGATATGGCGATTGATGGCGAACATGCTGAAATCGACTTCAAACAAAGAGGCTACCTTTTTCTGGGGTATCAGGAAACGCACAAACAATTGGAGCATCAGATGAAAAAGCAGCAGCAATACGGCGTTCCCTCCCAGCTTCTCTCTCCGGAAGAACTGAAGGATATCATTCCGGAACTTACAACAGATGATCTCGCAGGCGGGTTATATTGTGCGGAAGATGGCTACCTCGATCCCTATTCAGTCATGCAAGGCTACATCAAAAAAGCGAAGCAGCTGGGCGCCAGCTATGTTTATGAAGGAATTGACCAGATACTAACAGACCGGAACGGTGTCACCGGTGTGCAGTTGGAAAATGGAGAAATTTATTATGCACCTCGTGTTATCAATTGCGCTGGTCCGTGGGCGCCTGTGCTCAGCGAAAAATTGAATTTGCCGCTCCCGATTGTTCCTTTGAAACGACAGGTTATCCAATTTGATATTGCAAACCCTCTCACAAAAGATCTCCCGTTAACGATCGACCCGACTGGGGTCTATTTCCGGCATGAAGGTAAAGAAATCATCTCCGGTTTTTCTGAAAAGGTGAAGCCTGGTTATGATTTCCGCTGGACACGTGCGTTTTTTGAGGAACAATTGTGGCCTGTTCTGGCCCAGCGTATCAAAAACTTCGAACGGGCAAAAATCACAGGCGGATGGGCTGGCTTATATAGTCATAACACCAGCGACCAGAACGCCATCATCGGCCGACACCCTGGACTTGCCGGTTATTATCTGGCTTGCGGATTCAGTGGCCATGGCATGCAGCAGGCGCCCGCAGTCGGAAAATGCCTGGCCGAGCTGTTGATGACCGGCAGCTATCAGACGCTCGACCTGAGGCCGCTCCGATTCGAACGGTTCGAGGAAAAGGACCTCGTCGTGGAAGGAGCCATCGTTTAATGAAAACAGGAGGTTTTTCTTCGTGCTGTATCTGAATGAACAAACGATCAAACAAGCAATTACTATGAGCCAGGTCATCGACAGTATCGACCTTGCTTATCAAACTTATGAAGCGAAACAATACCAGATGCCGTCCAGGATGAGAGTTTCCCACGGTGTCAACGATTATTTGCTTATGCCCTGTTTGACCAAAGATGTGATCGGCACCAAATTAGTTGCGGTACATCCCGAAAATCTGAACGAGCCGGTTATTCAGGGACTGGTCACTGTTAATGATGCGAAAACCGGTACCCCCATTGCGATTTTGAATGGGGCAATTTTGACCGGGCTTCGAACCGGAGCGATCGGTGGATCAGCTGTCAGGCATTTGAGCAGTCCTGACGCAGACAGCCTGGCGCTCATAGGAACAGGGGCACAAGGATTCTATCAGGTAGTTGCGGCTTGTGCGGAGCGGAACATCACTCATATCCATCTATTCAACCGATCCAAAGCACGCATGATCGATTTCGTGGAAAAGCTCCAGGCGGAATTAGGTGAGCACATCAAAATAAGCATCCATCATTCTGCTGCTGACGCGGCTGCGAAAAGCGACATCATCATCACTGCCACTAACTCGTCTCATCCTGTACTGCCAGATGATGAAGCCCTGTTAAAAGGAAAGTTGATTATCGGCATTGGATCTTATCGCCAGGACATGCGCGAATTCCCCCATTCCGTTTACCGGCTGATTGACAATATCTATGTCGACAGCACCGATGCGATCCAGGAGTCAGGAGATCTTGCACAACCATTGGAGCAAAAATGGCTCCACCCTTCTCAAATAATCTCTTTTTCCAAAGTCGTCACCGGCGTCCACCACGTTTCCAGGGAAAAAACAGTAGTGTTTAAATCTACGGGAATGGCCTTATTCGATGCGGTGGCAGCACATCAGATCTATCAAAAAGCAAAACAACAAAACCTCGGTACCTCACTGACTTTATAAGTGATGAAAACTTACAAAGGGGAGATTAGATGAATAATATCATTATTGTTGAATTCATCCTGTATTGTCTTATCATCCTTGGAATCGGCTATTATTTCAGCCGCACAAAGCTTGATCACTCCGCTTTTCTGCTAGGTGGGAAAAAACTGCCTGGATGGGCGCTGGCATTTTCCGAACGAGCAACTGGCGAGTCGGCCTGGCTGCTGCTCGGTTATACCGGTTTCGTTTTCGCCACCGGCCTGTCCGGCATCTGGGTAGCTGCCGGTATAGCGCTTGGTATCATTTTCTCATGGTTGTTCCTTGCAAAAAAATTCATGGAAGAACGTGATAAATACAATGTATTGACACTCCCTGATTATTTGGCAGCACGGTTCGGCGCCCAGGCGAATTTGATTCGCTGGTTCGCAACAATTTTGATCAGCAGCTTCCTTATGTTTTATTTAAGTGCTCAAGTTGCAGGTGCTGGGAAAATGCTGTTCACTACTTTCGGATTGAATGAAACGACAGGGGTGGTGCTGGCTACAATCGTGGTCATTGGTTTGGCTTTTACCGGAGGCTTTATTTCAGTCGTATGGACAGATATGATCCAGAGCGTCATGATGCTGATCACACTTGTCGCCTTGCCAATTGTCGCACTCGTTTATATCAACACGAATGATTTATCGATTTCATCGGCATTAGCAGAAGCCGGTTCCACTCACGATGCCTGGTTTGGTGGGGCAGCCGGTTTTGCCATCGGTCTGTTATTCTTCAATAACTTTTCCTGGTTCTTCGGATTCCTTGGAGGCCAGCCACAGTTAAGTGCCAGGTTCATGGCTTTAAGAGGGGAAAAAGACGTCAAGACCGGACGTAATGTTGCCATCCTTTGGACTTTCCTTGCTTACGGCGGGGCATTCATGATCGGTGTCACAGCCATTACCATCTATAGTCAGACAACTTTTGCCGACACAGAAACCGTCCTCCCTCATATGGTCATGGATTTGATGCCTGCCTGGATTGCCGGCATTCTATTATCCGGAATCCTGGCGGCAATCATCACGACTGCGGATTCCCAGTTGATGGTTGTCACCAGTTCGGTCAGTGAAGACATCCTCCACAAAGCCTTGAAACTGGATCTATCTGAAAAACAACTACTCACTGCTTCACGGATCATCATCATCGTCTGCGGTCTGATTGGTATGGTAATCGCTCTTGTTTCCGATACCCTCCTGTACTTAATTGTCGGCTGGGCATGGGCAGGAGTCGGCGGCACACTCTCTCCTGCCATTATTCTGACATTTTTCTGGAAACGTTATTCCGGAGTCGGTGTCATTGCTACCATCGTTTCCGGTTTCGTTTTTACGGTACTTTGGATCAGCACACCACTGGACTCCATCATTACGTCACGCTTCACTACCTTCTTTATCGCAGCATTTTTCGGTATCGTATTCAGTTTGCTATTCCCGAACAAAAAATCAAAGCAAGCCTAAAGAAACGAAAGAAAGAACGCGGATCAAAAAGCCGCGTTCTCTTTTTATACTTTAGGAAAGTTTAACTTTGTTAAAGGGTTAAAGTATAAGAAAATACTAAGGCTTTCGCCATAAGGACTTGGCGATAAGCCAAGTTTTTCTAATCATCCCGTCTTCCATTGTTTCGTCACAGGAACCGTTTCTTTTTTCTCTTTAATAAAATTCATACAGGTAATGAACAACCCTGATATGATCAGCAAACCGACCATACCGGCCAATCCTTTTGCAAGTAAAAAGTCAAACGAGCTGAAGAAAACGATGGCCAGTCCGACAGCAGTGAGCAGGGAATAAAACCCTACGCTGTTAAACGATGCTTTCCATACCCAGTTGCCAGAGTTGTCGATCAGGCTGACTAACACAATGGTGATGATGTTGATACCCATCCCGATCCATACTGGATGCGTATTCATGAAAAAGTCGTTGATTGCCCAGCCGCTGAGATGATACCAAAGCAGGCCTGATGCCGAGCCGGTGAACAACGAGACCAAGGCAGCCCGCTTCGTAACAACCGGCCAGAATATTGCCGCAACAACCGGGGCAAATGTCGCCGAATTCCGCGTTACCCAAGCAAAAACATTCCACCACGCTGATTGTTCGGAACGCAGCAGGGCGAATACGATCATTAACCCAGTCAACAACAACAAGGACCATTTGGTATACTTGATCAGCTGCAGTTCATTTGCTTTAGGATTCAAAGCTTTTCCGACATCACGGCCGAGGCTGGTGGCTCCGGAGAATTGGCAAGGCGCTCCCCAACTGAGTGCTGCTGCCCAAAATCCGAGGAAAAACAGACCGACTAACGGTGCCGGTAGTGTTTCCATCAAGTAAAGCGGAACTGCCACCAGTCCGCGTGTTTCCCCAGGCACTACCTGAGCGGCCGCCAGTCCGAATAAAACAGCACCAATTATCAACGGAATGCCGAGCAGCGAAGCGTAAATTAAACCTCGGCGCCCCTGTTCCGGGGTTTTACAGGACAATGCCATCTGGAATGCTGCCTGGGCAAGAATGACATTGAAAAGGAATGTCCCGAACCAGGCCAGGATCGTCTGCAGGCCGGCTGCACTCCATGACGCGTACTCGGGTCTTTCCTGAAACAATGTCTGAATGCCATCGATCCCTGGATTGATAAAAAATGCGTAAGTCCCGATCGCAAGCATCATGAAAAACACCACGACGTTGCTCAATTGTGTAAAACCGACAGACCACATGCCGCCGAATTGCAGATAAACAAATAGTAATAAAGCAGTTAAAGCTACGGATAATACCAGCGATATACCTGTAAAAACAGACAACGCGGATGCAAACGCCAGCGCAGTAGCCACTGACCACATCGGGAATGTGAAAGCTGTAATCGCTCCGGCAAGTCCTCGGACTTTTTCACCGTAACGGTCCCCAAGCAGACCAGAGATTGTCACCAGTGCCCGTTTTCGGAATGGTGCAATCAAAACAAGGGCGATAATCAAGACATGCACTGTTTCCGCCACGCCATACCAGATGGCCGACACCCCTGTCAGATAGCTGAGCTCCAGAACCGCTATGTACGACGAACCGGAGAACAATCCCGTGATGCATACCGTAACGAACAGGGTATTGAACCCGCGCCCTCCTACGAAAAATCCATTGCCATCTTTCGCCCGCCTCATTCCAAGCTGGCTCATAAAAATTAAAAAGAACGTATAGGCCAAAGCAAAACCGATAAACCAATATCCTACTGTTGTCATTCTTTTGCCTCCTTAAAAATATGTTACCTTCGTGCCTGTTGCAAAGTTGATTATATTTATCAGTTTAGTAAGTTTAAAACCAATAAATATCCCCTTGATACTAAGAAAACCTCCGTTTTAATATAGAAAAAACCTCTCCCGGAGGAAGAGGTTTTTTCTCTTCCTCATCTTTCAGACAACAGCGTCTGTTGGACGTAGCACCTTATTATTTCCCCAAAGAAAATAACAGGTTGCTGCAGGTTCACGGGACCAATTTCCTCCCCTGCTCGCGATAAGGATGTTTTCCGTAATTAAGTTAAATTCTACCCTACAAGATGCTCGGATGAATGTCAATATATTTTCTGACTTTTTTCTCTATTCTTACAATGAAAACACTTACATTATCAAAAATAATGCTAATCTCCTAATCGTGCCACTCACTTCCTGTTATACTTTAACTATCTACATGAAAGTGAGGTTCAATCATGCAAAAAATCTGGCATACATACAAACATTCTTCATTCATTCTAAAAATGACAATTGGTTTTCTGCTTGGTATTGCTGTTGGTATCATCTTCGGACAGCAGGCGGAAGTACTGAAACCGCTCGGTACGATACTTATCAACCTATTAAGCTTGATTGCAATTCCAGTCATTTTCCTGACCGTCGTCCTGGCCATCAATCAGATGAAGCCAAAACATTTAGGTCGCCTGGGCGGGAAACTGCTTATCTACTACGGGCTGACGACAGGCGCAGCAGTAGTCATCGGTGTAGCTCTTGCGCTATGGATCAATCCAGGTTCCCAGCTTTCATTACCTGATGCCCAGGTAGAAAAGCCGGAAACCCCAGGTTTTTCGGACGTATTATTGAATATTGTACCGGACAATATCTTCCAGGTTTTCGCATCCGGGGAGCTGATGGGCATTCTTTTCTTAGCCGTCATCATCGGATTGGGGATGGCCAGGATGCGCTACGCCGATAAAGTCGACTTGCGTGATTCGGGAGAGACACTGCACCGATTCTTTTCTGCTGCCAATGAGTTATTCTTTTTACTATTAAAAGGAATTCTTCTATATGCTCCTATTGGAATATTCGCCATTAGTGCTTCTTCCTTCGGGAGCCAGGGTTGGCAGACTTTCCAATCGCTACTGGCGTTTACCGGGGTATTTTATCTCGGGGTGGTTCTACTGTGGCTTTTCATCTACACTGCTTTTCTCAAGTATGCAAAAATCAGTATCAAGGACTTTTTTAAACAGACGAAAGAAGCGTATTTTACCGCTTTCTTTACATCCAGCAGCATAGCTTCCCTGCCTGTTGCGATCGAATCGGCAAAAAAAGCCGGTATTTCCGAGCGGACAGCTAATTTTTCCTTGCCGATCGGAGCCGTATTCAACTCAGACGGCGGGGCACTGCGGATGGGAGTCTCAATTGTATTTGCCGCCAATATCACTGGCCTGGATTTATCAGTCATGGACTTTCTCACCATTGTAGTAGTAGGGACGCTGCTATCGATCGGGACAGCTGGAATTCCAGCCGCCGGACTGGTGACATTGGCAGCCGTGCTCACTCTATTCAACTTGCCGCTGGAAATTGTAGCCCTGATTGCAGGCGTGGATGTCCTGATCGGCATGGCCGGTACGGCATCGAATGTTTTAGGGGATATCGTCGGCTCTGCCGTCATTGACCGCAATGAGGAAGCAGATTCCGATCCAGCTGCGTAATCCTATTTCATGATGCTCATTTATGCTTTTTCTGTTCTTTACTAGACAGCATGGCCAAGTACTAGACAAGGCAGGTCGGTTCCTATACTTTTTCTAAAGTTTACTAGACATAGTGAGGAAAACACTAGACATTTTCAATTTTTTACTAGAAACTTCTAACGAATACTAGGCAAAAAGCGTCGATACTGGACACCACATTCCAGCATCGACTTTTTTATTTTAGATATGGATTAAAAAGTATCCTGTTTGTCAGGAGTATCCCCCGAAAAAAAACATAACAAACGGACTCCGTAAAGACAGGAGTCCGTTTGTTCATTTATTCTTCTGTGCTGAATTTATGTTCAGCCAATGTAATAGCAATTTCATCTTCAATATCCTGAACCGATCCCAGGTAATTATTTAATACGACAGCGAAAATCAACTCTTCTCCGTCTTTGCTGGTTACATAACCGGACAGTGAAGTGACACCGGTCAAAGAGCCGGTCTTAGCCTTGACGTTGTCTTCTGCTGGTGTATCATTCATCCGGTAGCGGAGTGTTCCACCGACAAACCGTTCACTGTTCCCGGCTACAGGCAGTGAAGCTAAGTAAGCAGGGAACCATTCTTTCCCTCTTACTTGATACAGTAGTTCTGAAATTTCATGAGCGGGTACCATGTTGACGTGGGACATGCCGGAACCATCTCGCAAACGCATCGTATCAGCATCAACGCCGGTCTCCTCCAGAAATTCTTCCACTACTTCCAGCCCTTTTTCCCAGCTTCCTTCATCATGAACGACTTTCCCCATCTCTTTAATCAAAACTTCCGCATGTCCATTGTTGCTTAGTTTCATGAAGGGGATCAACAGCTCTTCCAATGGCATTGACTGTTTGGAAGTAAGCAGTTCGGCAGTTTCCGGTGCTTCACTGTCTTCCGATAACTCACCTTTCACTTTTATGCCTTCCTTATCTAATGCTTTGCCGAACAAGTTTAAAGCCAATCCTGCCGGTTCATCGACGGCAACCCAGGAGCGGGAGCGATATCCTTCTACAGGGATCTCCCCTTCAACAATAATTTGATTGGTGCCATGCTTGCGTTCAATAGAAATATCTTTCTCCTGATCCATTGGCACTGTTTTTGCGTTGTTAATTACTTCTACATAATCGTTTTCCGGTACAACTTTTACATCTGCAGGTTCTCCAGCAGTCTCTGCTGGATGAGCTTCAACGATGACGGTGCCTGCATCGTAGTCTTCATTAGGAGCCGCAGTCAAGGCAGAAACCTGAGCAGCATAATAGTTCGTTTCATCGTTCCAGGAAATATCTTCGGACAACCGGACATCATCGTACCAGCTGTCATCTGCTATCACATTCCCTTTCACTTCCTTAATCCCTGCTTCTTTTAACGCATTGGCTAAAGTGTCAAAGTCTTCTTCCAGCAATGTAGGGTCGCCTTTTCCTTTTAAATATAGATCGCCATGCAGTTTATTCCCTTTTATTTCTCCATCGGCAAGAACTTCAGTCGGGAAAGTGTAGTCAGGACCAAGAATCTCTAATGCGGCAGCCGCTGTCAACAGCTTCATATTAGAAGCCGGCTTCAGCCGCTTACCAGCGTCATGCTCGTAAATTACTTCCCCGGTTTCGGCAGAGCGGATACTAACGCCTGCCAGTGCCCCTTCTAATTTTTCATCTGTCATAATCATATTCAGCTGATCGGTCAACGCCTCATTTTCAGAAGAGGCGGTCACTTGCGGGTTATCATAGGCTTGATAAGGGGCAAACAACATTAAAGAACATAGAAACATAACAACCATTTGTTTCGCTTTTGCAGGCAGCATCTTATGTATCTTCCTCCTTGAATAATTAATACTTCAACCGTAGCAAAAAATACTGAAAATTTTAACAATTATTCAAAAAACAGCTAATTGGTCTAGTGTATTTATGACTTTTGACTGATTAGATTTTTTCCCCATTGAAATGACTGTCAGAAAGAAGGATTTTTTGTTTGAAAAGTGAATGTAGTAAAGAAGTGACAGAAATTCTTTATGAGGTGAGCCAAATGAAAACAAAAGCTCCAATCGAATTAGGAAACCGCATCCAGTTAATTGATGGTTTTGATTTGGGGATGCCCGGCAGAACGGGCACCTATGTGCTTAATGAAGAGCACTTGACCCTTGTTGAAACTGGTCCCAGTCCCTCTATTCCTTATGTACTTGAGGGTTTGAAAGAATTGGATATCAATCCTGAAGCTATCCGCTATATCATTGTGACCCATATCCACCTGGACCATGCAGGCGGAGCAGGACTTTTATTGAAAGAGTGTCCCAATGCAGAAGTAGTCGTCCATCCGCGCGGTAAACGGCACCTCGCTGATCCATCCCGATTGATTGCCGGTGCCCGTGCCGTCTATGTAGACAAGTTCGATGAACTGTTCGATCCGATCGTTCCGATTCCAGAAGATCGCCTGCTTGTGAAAGAAGATGGAGAAACCTTGGATATCGGTCCGGACTGCACCCTTACTTTTTATGATTCACCCGGACATGCCAAACACCATTTCAGTATCCACGACTCCAAAAGCAACGGCATTTTCACTGGAGACACGGTTGGTGTAAGATATCATCAAACCCAGGATAAAGGATTGACCTTCTATTTGCCTTCTACGTCACCAAACCAGTTCGACCCCGATGCTATGCGCGCTTCCATCAACAGGTTCCGTCAGCTGGGTGTCGACCGGATTTACTTCGGCCACTTCGGTGAATCTGCCGAACCGGAAGAAGTGTTCCAGCAGACAGAATCATGGCTGCCAAAGTTTGTAGCAGCCGGCGAAGAAGCATTGGCTAATGATGAAGGACAAGCCGGTGTCAAAAAACGCCTATACGAGCTGGTTTCAGATTATTTACAAACCCAGAACATCCCTGACGATCATCCTGTCTATCAGGTGCTGGAAGTTGATTTCGAAGTATGTGCCATGGGAATCGTTGATTACCTGAATAAACATTAGAAACACTTGGCATATACCTTAACTCTTTAAGGAAAACAAATAACAAGGTGTTACACCAAAACATTGAAACGGCCGGATATAATCTGGTCGTTTTTCTTATGGAAAGTCTCTCTGTTAAACATGGTTGTTGATTTACCATAAAAGCATATTCAACATAGATACGAAAAGTCGAAGACTTGATTTCGAGATACTTCGGGTCCGTTGCCGAGTCAGGAGTAAGGGCGTCTGGAAAGCGAGTGATATCCCGGACCTCCAAACGCTCCCAACCGTAACGGAAACAGTTTCTCTCGAAACTGAGTCTTCAAGTAAAGGGAGAACTGTAAAAATCAACACAAAACACTCTCATTCCTATCATCCTAAAGTCACAGAGTTTAGAACTTCTATAAAATGGTTATAGCCCATTAAAACACGGAAAGGATGTGAAGGAATGAAAGCAGTAACGTTTCAAGGAAAAGAAAACATGAAAGTGAAAGACGTTGAAGCTCCATCCATCCAACAGCCGGATGATATGATCGTAAAAATTACAGCAAGTGGCATATGCGGTTCTGACCTCCATTTATACAAAGGCGGAATCGAGCCGGAACAGGATTACATCGTTGGCCATGAACCGATGGGGATTGTCGAAGAGGTTGGACCTGAAGTAAAGAACTTGAAAAAAGGTGACCGCGTCGTCATCCCATTCAACATTGGGTGTGGCGAATGCTTTTTCTGTAAAAACCAGATGGAAAGCCAGTGTGATAACTCCAATCCACACGGTGAAATAGGCGGCTTATTCGGTTTTACAGAAATGTTCGGTAACTTCCCAGGAGGCCAGGCAGAGTACTTAAGGGTACCTTATGCAGATTTCACTTCGTTCAAGGTTCCCGAAAACAGTAATCTTGATGATGAAAGTGTCCTATTCTTATCTGACGTCATCCCAACTGCTTACTGGAGTGTCGAGCACAGTGGTGTGAAAGAGGGTGACACTGTCATTGTATTAGGAAGCGGGCCAATCGGATTGATGGCTCAGAAGTTTGCTCGCTTGAAGGGCGCTGAGCGAGTCATAGCTGTCGATCAGGTAGATCACCGTCTTGCACATGCTAAAAAGACTAACCAGGTAGAGACATTCGATTTCAAAGAAAATCCAGACATCGGTTCTATATTGCATGAAGAAACTAAAGGCGGTGCCGATGTTGTCATCGATTGCGTCGGAATGGATGGCACCGTGCCTCCGAATGAAGAGTTCGGTTCCGAACACGATAACCAATTCGGGACAATCAGCCCGATCGTGACAGCTTCTCAGGCAGTCCGTAAATTCGGTACTGTCCAATTGACTGGTGTGTATGGAACTGAAGCGAATGGCTTCCCAATCGGTGACTTGTTCAGCCGAAATGTTTCCTTGAAAATGGGACAGGCACCGGTTATCCACTTGATGCCAAAGCTATATGATATGGTAGAAAACAATGAATTCGATCCGACTGATATTATCACCCACCGAATGTCGATTGATGATGCAGCAAAAGCTTATGATATTTTCGATAAAAAAGAAGACGGAAATATCAAGGTAGTCTTAAAACCGTAAATTTTTTCTTCACAGACAGTAGCCCTAACCAAAGGGCTGCTGTTTTTTTCTATTCTTTCCACTTATACGCATGTAACAGCCAGGACTAACAAAATCTAAGGAGAAGAATGGATAAAAGGAGATAGAGCGATGCTTGATTCTACCCTGTTTTTATTTATGATGATCGGTTTGCTTGGTATCGGGTCACAGTGGGTGGCCTGGCGTTTTCAATGGCCTTCGATCGTCGTCATGTCAGTAGTCGGCTTGTTAGCGGGTCCCATTTTTGGTTTCATGAACCCGGAAGAAAATTTTGCCGGACTTTATGAACCGATTATTTCTGTTGCTGTGGCCATCATTTTATTTGAAGGAAGCCTTAAGCTTTCGTTCCGGGAAATAAAAGGGATGGAACGCTCTGTGTTAAGAATTGTTACTCTTGGTGCCTTGTTAGGATGGATACTCGGTTCCTTCGCTGCACATTATGTAGCAGGACTGTCCTGGGCTGTATCGTTTGTCATTGGTGGTCTGTTGATCGTCACCGGTCCTACTGTCGTCTTGCCGATGCTGAGACAGGCTAAATTAAAGCCGCGTCCTGCCTCCATTTTAAAATGGGAAGGTATTATTGTAGACCCGCTGGGTGCCTTGCTTGCCGTATTTTCATATGAAATCATTCGTTTTCTTGTACTGGAAGAAGTGGGCATGTCTGAACTCTTACTATTTATCTTAGTATCCGGATTTGCCATTCTGCTTGGCTGGCTGTTAGGGTGGTGCATCGCCTGGATGTTCAAACATGGGCATATTCCCGAATTTCTTAAGTCACCGATTGTATTCGTCGTGGTCATCTTTTGTTTTACCATCCCGAATGAAATCATGCATGAAACCGGCCTTCTTTCTGTGACTGCCATGGGGATTACGATGGCAAACTTGCAAATTTCTTCCATTAACGACATGCGTCATTTCAAAGAAAACATATCTGTATTGCTGATTTCAACGATTTTCATCATGCTGACAGCTTCTTTATCACTGGATACTTTAATTTCAATGCTGGAAATAAATATTCTTTTCTATGTATTGTTGATGCTATTTATTGTTCGCCCCCTTTCCATCTGGATATCTACCATCCAAACGGAGCTGTCCATACGCGAAAGGATCCTAGTAGGCTGGATAGCACCACGTGGAATTGTAGCACTTACGGTGTCTGGTTATTTTGCCAGTGTGCTTGTTGATGAAGGTTTTACGGATGCCTCCATTTTAGTGCCATTAACCTTTGGTCTGGTTTTTGCCACTGTTGTTGTCCATGGTTTTTCTATCACATGGCTGGCTCAAAAGTTAGGAATGGCTGCGAAAGAGAAACCAGGTATTCTAATCGTCGGCAGCAACCATTTCACTGTCAAGCTCGCTTCTACACTCCGTGATCTTGACATTCCAGTCCTGATTACCGAATCCTCCTGGAACCGTGTTCAGCTTGCGAAACAAAATGATTTCAAAAAAGTATATTATGGAGAAATATTAGCGGAGAAAACGGAGTATCGGTTAGATATGACTCCTTATGACAAGTTACTGGCCGGGACAGAATTGGATTCTTATAACGCTCTGGTCTGCACGAACTTTATGGCAGAGTTCGGACGAAGCAATGTTTACCAATTGAGCCTGAAATCAAATGAAGAGGGCCACCTAAATGACATTGCACATACTAACCATGGCACCATCTTATTTGAAGAAGGTATGAGCTGGGATGCTTTAATCAAACGGATGGAGGATGGATTCTTTTTCAAAACAGAGGAATTATCGGAGTCTTATTCCCTCGAAGATTACAAAGCAAAGCTCCCGGAAGAAGCTGTGATGATATTGATACAGAAAAAAGAAGGAGAAGTACAATTTTTCACAATCGAAAACAGTTTGGAAGGCCATCCTGGAGACAGGGTGCTGAGTCTGGTTCCACGTACTTGATCTCCTTTCCTTCCATATTATTTACAGGCAATATTTGGTTTGGTAGCCTTATGGTAGGAACAAGGGGGAAGGATGACTATGAAAAGGATACTTAATTATCTGGCCGCTGCTGTTACTGTCCTATTGGTTGTCATTGGATTGATATTAACCTATCTGATCATCGCAGACCTTCAATATAATGAAAAAGACGATGACTTCAATGAAAACGGCCATGAAACGAGTCAACTCTTTATAAAGGTAAATGATTAAAAAAAGCTTGTAGAAAGCCAAATGGCTTAGCTACAAGCTTTTTATTGTTATTTTGCTGAGCTCAAGTGCTTTTGATTTTCAAGTGACATAGCTGCCAGTCTGTTCCGGTTAGTAGCCAGGATATAAACAGCAATTGTGCTGATAACAGCGACAATGATCGTACCAATATTGAAGATACCCTTTTCAGCCGTCCAGACAATCGTGTACCCTAAACCGCCGGCAAAAGTAGCATAATAAATGAATGGGATAATGGTTTTTCGAATGACATCCCCTTCCTTTCCTACTAACCCTACAACAGCGCTTGCCGCGACAACATTGTGAACACAAATCATATTCCCTGCTGCCCCTCCAACCGCCTGAAGTGCTACGATCCAAGGAGCATCGACTCCAATTTGCGAGCCGACATTGAATTGGAACAAAGAAAACATCATGTTGCTGACTGTGTTGCTTCCCGCAATAAAGGCGCCTAGTCCCCCTACGAATGTAGAAAACAGCGGCCAAAAGTCACCAGTCAATGCAGCAACACCAGTGGCTAATTCCATCGGCATACTTTCAAAGCCGGAAGCGCCGCCACCAGAGTTCAAAAACACCTGTACCATCGGAACGGTGAAAACCAGTGCTGCTGATGCTGGTATCATTGTTTTACCTGAATGAGCCCACGCCTTTTTATAAGAGCTACCACTCATTTGATGGATAAAGAACGTGATCAGAGATACCAATACAAAAATGGTACCAGGTAGATATAGCGGCTGGAAGCTGGAAGTAATTTCGGTACCGAATATATTTGGAATTTCAACATTCCAGGCTTTGATCCATTCCAAAAATGGTAACGCTTTCAATCTTGTCAAAACAAGAAACAGTCCTATCAACAGATATGGCGTCCAAGCGCGCATCATGCTCATACTGCCGCTTTTATGAGCAACGTCTTTTATCTCGATTCTGCCAGTCCAGGATGGATCCCAATTGGCTTTATCTTCAAAATCCCAATACTCTTCTTTCGGAGGCATCAAGAAACCCTTTTTAGCAGCCGGGACTACAATGGCAAGACCCACCAGCCCGCCTACCATGGAAGGAAACTCCGGTCCAAGCAGATTGGCGACAATCACATATGGAATCGTCATTGCAAAGGCTGCAAACAGAGCGAACTTCCATACTTGAAGCCCTTCACTGAATGACTTGTTCTTCCCAAAAAACCTTGTCATCAGAGCTACTACAAAAAGTGGAATCAGCGTACCTACAATTGCATGGATGAGGGCCACTCTACCACCAACCATAGTCACGAGGGATAGGAAGTTATCGGTAATTGTGGCATCAGCAGCCAACCCTGTCTGAACACCGACAAGAATCGGTGTTCCGACTGCGCCGAACGAAACTGGTGTACTTTGGATCACCATCCCAGCCACAACTGCTGCCATGGCAGGAAAGCCTAAACCAACCAGCAACGGAACAGCTACCGCTGCAGGCGTTCCGAATCCTGCTGAACCTTCGATGAATGAACCAAACAGCCACGCGATGATAATGACCTGGATCCGTCTATCCGGTGATATATCGACAAACCCCTGGCGAATTGTTTTGATTCCGCCGCTCTCTTGTAAAGTATTTAATAAAAGTATTGCGCCAAATATGATATAGAGCAGCGTACCTGCGACAACCAATCCATTGACAGAAGCGGCAGCAACAATTGCACCAGGAACTTTCCAGACAAATAGGGCTAACAGGACCGCGACTATGTAGGAAATAGGCATGGCTTTGCTTGCCGGCCACCTGAGTCCTACAAGAAATACTCCGACCGCAACAATCGGTAACAGCGACAAAATTGCTAAGGTTCCAGTATTCATGAATCACCCTCCATTTTTAATTAACTGCTTCGCTAAGAAACGCCATACTCCTCCCATTGTTCTTTCCTTAATATTAAAAAGCCAGGACTTTCGTTGATTTAATGCTGTTGAGTATGACAACTGTTAACAATTCAACCTAGTCCTGGCATAACGTAAACTATTTCCTTAAGTACTGACGGAAACCGAGGTTTTCACTGTTTTATTTTTCAATGTTCCGATTTCGTCTATCTTGCATTCGACTACATCATCCGCTTTGATCATATAGGCTCCCAACGGGCTGCCTGTCAAAATGCAGTCTCCAGGTTTTAGTGTCATCACCTTTGATAGATAGGAAACCATCTCTACTAACGGTACAATCATAAGATTTGTTGGACTGTTTTGTTTTTCCACACCATTGATGTCCGCCTTTACATGGATCTGATAGGGGTCCAATTCTGTTTCGATATATGGTCCGAGTGGGGTGAAGGTATCGAATGACTTCCCAACCGTCCAATGTCCGTCATCATGGAAAAATTGCGGTGCGGTGACATCGTTCCCAACCGTATAGCCAAACACATAATCCAGAACCTTTTCCTTCGGTACATCTTTCATGTCTTTTCCGATGATTACAGCGAGTTCTGATTCGAACTTCACTTCTTCGATCAAGTCTGGTATTTGAATGTCCGCTTCAGGACCGATGACCGATGAAGATGGTTTGAAAAAGAACACTGGCAGATCCGGAATCTGCTCAGGCACTTCCTCTTTGCTCTTGACATAGTTGGCGCCGATACCGATTACTTTTCCCGGTGTCACAGGGGCCAGCAATTCGACTTCCTCCTCCTGCACTATTTCATCTGTATACTCCCAATCGGAAAGCATATCCCCTGTGATTATATGGATTCCATTATCGGTTACTACTCCAGCTCGTTTGTTTCCATTATGAGTGAATCGTGCAAATTTCATATGACTTCCTCCATTCCAAAACGATTATTTTGCTGCTACTGTGTCTTTGACTACTTTTTTCACGTCCATACAACGACTCGGTGTCGGGAACAGCTTCCCTTTATTAAGCAGGTCATCCGGATTGAAAACTTCCCTGATAAGGGTTTGCGCTTCCAGTTCTTCGTCGGTGAAAATGAAACGCATTTCTTCTTTCTTTTCAATACCGACCCCATGTTCTCCTGTTATCGATCCGCCAACATCTGCGCAGGCCTTTAAACTAGCGGTCCCTGCTTCGAGGGCTTTTTCCGTTTCACCAGGAACTCGGGAATCAAATAGAATCAGCGGGTGGAGATTCCCATCACCGGCATGAAAGATATTGGCAATTCTTAATCCGGATTCTTCACTGATTTCATTGATTCGCTGGAGAACCTCGGGAAGCTTACTCCTCGGGATGACGCCATCCTGTACTAAATAGTCCGGAGATATCGCTCCCATGGCTCCGAATCCGGTCTTTCTGTTCGCCCACCATTTCCCTCTTTCCTCTTCGCTCTCGGCTACTTTTACTTCTCTAACATTTCTTGATTTACAAACGGCAAGGATCTCGTCAATCTGTTCATCAATTCCTGCCTTGATTCCATCCACTTCAATCAAGAGCAGTGCTTCGATATCTTTGGGATGTCCGACTGGATAAGCGCCCGCTTCCACGCCTTCAATCGCTGTTTTGTCCATCATCTCGAGCGCGGCAGGGACAATACCAGCCGAGATAATCCCAGAAACGGCACGGCTCCCATCCTCGACATGATCAAAGTAGGCAAGCACAGTTTGCTTTCCTTGTGGATTTTTCAAAATACGCACAGTGATCTTTGTGACAATACCAAGTGTCCCTTCCGATCCTGTCAATAGACCCATCAGGTCATATCCAGGACTGTCCGGAATTCCCCCATCACTGATTTCGATCACTTCCCCATTTGGCAACACAACCTCCAAACCAAGAATATGATTGGTGGTCACCCCGTACTTCAAGCAATGTGCGCCGCCGGCATTTTCTGCTACATTCCCTCCGATGGTACACACATATTGACTGGATGGGTCGGGAGCGTAATAATACCCCTTACTTGAAATGGAGTTCGTCAATTTCAGATTAACGAATCCAGGCTGGACGACCGCCTGCCGGTTTTCATAGTCGACACTGAGCAGGTTCCTCATTTTGCCTAAGCTGATGATTACTTCTCCATTCAACGGAATTGCACCGCCACTTAACCCCGTCCCAGCTCCACGTGCCAGAAACGGGAGGTTATGCACGGAACAATATCGGACAATCGCTGCTACCTCTTCCGTGTTCTTAGGGAAAACCACTGCCTTTGGCATCGCCTTATGGACGGTGAATCCATCACAGTCATAAGAAAGCAGGTCTTCTTTTTCATAAAGAATTTCAGTCGGGCCAACGATGGCTTCCAGTTGTGCTACATGTATGTCTTTCCGCGTCTGTTTCTTTCTTCTGGATCTGAACAATCGAACTCACCCCTTCCTTGAAGTTGCTTCCTGATTTGCCCCTAGGTTTTCCTGATCTTTTTGGTAAGCCCAATCAAGAAGCTGGACAGTGTGGACGATTTCACTTCTCCGGCCATACTTTTGTACACCCATCGCCATTTGCAGCATGCAGCCTGGGTTGCCCATAGAAATCATTTCTACTTCATCCGGAACATTCTCCATTTTTCTTTCTAACACAGCCCCCGCCATTTCGGGATTCGTAATATTGTAGATCCCAGCGCTCCCGCAGCATGTATCGGCGTTGGCCATTTCCGTATATTCCACTCCCGGAATATCCTTGAGAAGCTGGCGTGGTTCATGACGGACGCCCTGCCCATGAGCTAAATGACAGGCATCGTGATACGTAATCTTCTTATTCACCGTACTTTTCGGTTTTTCATAGCCAGTGTCATAAAGGTACTTGGAAATGTCCTCTACTTTTTCAGAAAATAACTCCGCTTTTGCTTTCCATTCAGGGTCGTCCTTGAATAATTCAGGATATTCCTTCAAAGCACATCCGCAGCCTGCCGCATTTACGACCACTTTTTCTTCTCCCTGAAAGGCTTCAATATTTTGTTTGGCAAGCTTCCTGCCCATATCCCGGTCCCCCGCATGGACATGAAGCGCTCCGCAGCAGGTCTGGTTCTTAGGAATTACCACATCATTATCGTTATGAGTTAATACATTAATCGTAGATTCATTGATATCACTGAACATGACATCCATAATACATCCGGTGAGCATCGCAACTCGTGCTTTAGGATTGCCTTTGGCTGGAATGAATTTATAATCTTTATATTTCTTTTGGACAGGCTGCTTCAACTCAGGCATGATTGCTTCCATATCAGCCAAATGTGCGGGCATGATTTTGAGAGCTCCTGTCTTTCGAACAGCGGATTGGATACCGCTTTTTTGATAGAATTTCAACAGGCCGCTGACCGTCCGCATCCGCTCTGGATGAGGGAAAAGCCCCTTCAGGAAAAAGCTGCTGACTGCTCCTTTCCATCCTTTGAGTGGCATCGCCTTCCTTACCTGCCCCCGTGCTTCTTCTATCAAGCCGCCTACATCGACATCGGCCGGGCAGGCTGTAGTGCAGGCGCGGCAGTCGAGACATTGGAATACCGGGTCGGCAAACTGCGCATTTACGTTGAGCTTCCCTTCGGCTACCGATTTGATCAAATGGACACGTCCTCGGGGAGAATGCTGCTCCTTCCCTGTCTCCAAATATGTAGGACAAGATTCTAAACACATTCCGCAATGGACACAGTCGGCCCATTTATTTTCGTCAGGATGATCCATCAATAGATAATTGCTGGGACTGTTGTCAGCACATGGCGGGGCTGATTCTTCCAGTTGAGCTGCTAAGCTTTTAGCCATTTATATCCCTCCTACAAAACGCTGATGGTTCAACGTGTTGTTTGGGTCATTTTTCTTCTTTATGCCTTCGAACAAGAAAAAGTAAGCAGGCTTGTGTCCCCACACATCAATTTCATGCCGTAGTGAGTATGGCAAATGTTTCACTATCGCATAGCCCTTCCTTTCTTCCGTTCGACTACGGATCCGTTCAATAGCCTGCTTGACTTCATTTTCATCACCCGTGCATATAGCGTTGGTGATCCCATGGCCTAATCCACCATGCATTTCGATCGTCAGATTCTGTGTCTGTAACGTTTCAGCTTCTGTCAGCCATTCGAACACATCCATATTTTTGCTGCCTATTTTAACGACAGCCCTGACAACATTTGATTCGTAATCTGTAAGGCTGTTCGGTGCAATTGTGGAGAACGCATTCCAAAAAGCTGTTGCTTCGGTTTGACTTGAAACATCCATGTCCATTCCTTCCGGCTTGTTTTCTTCTATCCACTGTTCCTGATAGCGGACTGAGTTTTCCACATCTTCAAACGCAGCAAGTAGCGTATAGGCATCACGTTTAAACAGTTTCTTAGAAAGGGCAGGATTCACCAGTTCCAGAGAAGCGGGCTCTATCATGGAATCTTGTATTTGTACTACAAATGCCTTCAAATCTTGCAGCTGTTCCTTTGATACAAAAAGTTTTACTAGACTTTCACATTTTGAAACAGGTCGAAGTTTCATTGTTATTTCCGTAATGACTCCTAACGTGCCCATCGATCCGATAAATAGCTTATTCATGTCATAGCCCGCGACATTTTTAACTACTTTACCACCGGTACGGATGACCGTCCCATCAGGATAGGCCACTCTCAATCCGATAACGAGATCCCTTGCCGAGCCATACTTCATCCTTTTGGGACCGCTTTCATTTGCGGCGATGACACCGCCAATGGTCGCCTGTTCGGGCCAGGCTGGGTCAATGGAAGCCATTTGATCAAACTCACGAAGAAAATCCTGCAGTTCCTTGATGGTAGTCCCCGGACGAACGGTAACGGTCATGTCACCGGCAGTATGCTCAACGACTCCTTTATACTGAGATAACGAAAGGAGGATATCATAGTCATTTTTCAAACCGCCATATCCCCGCTTTGTACCTCCGGAAATAATAGCTACCTTTTTGTCGTCCTCATTTGCTTTGCGAAGAACATCCGCGGTTTCTTCCTCACTTACCGGCGCTGCCATTTCAGCACCGTTGTTTCCGAATTTGTCATCCTTTAACGTGGATGAAGCTGTTATTGATGTTTGAGGCATATCCTGAATTTCCATTTCATTCACCTCTTATGTTTAGGATCGATAAACTTACCAAAGTACATATTCTATAAAAGGAGCCATTAACTTATCGTTAATGGCTCTTGTTCAGTTCCTTTACCTTTTCGCCAATTCTTTGGACTTCGCTTCGATGCGGCGGCGATGCAGGATTGGCTCGGTATATCCGCTAGGCTGTTCGCATCCTTTAAAGACCAGATCACAAGCCGCCTGGAACGCTACAGAATTATCAAAATCAGAAGCCATCGGACGGTAATTTGCATCTCCGGCATTCTGCTGGTCTACGACTTTCGCCATCCGCTCCAATGTCTCCATCACTTGCTCTTCGGTGCAGATGCCATGATGGAGCCAGTTCGCGATGTGCTGGCTGGAAATACGAAGGGTCGCGCGGTCTTCCATCAAATCGATATTATTGATATCCGGAACCTTAGAGCAGCCTACCCCATGTTCGACCCAGCGGACGACATAGCCAAGGATGCCTTGTGCGTTATTATCCAATTCCTCCTGGATTTCCTCCTGGCTCCAATTCGGATTTTCGGCAAACGGAATCTGCAAAATTTCATCCTCATAACTTCCAGTTGATGAAGCAAGCTCGTTTTGTACATCTGCAACATCAATCTGATGATAATGGAGGGCATGCAGTGTTGCGGCAGTAGGAGAAGGCACCCAGGCCGTGTTGGCACCTGCTTTCAGCTGGCCGCCTTTTTGTTCCAGCATGGCAGCCATCAAATCAGGCATCGCCCACATCCCTTTGCCAATTTGTGCCTTACCGCGGAAACCGCTGTAAAGACCGACACTGACATTCGACTTCTCGTAGGCGTTTAGCCATGTAGAACCTTTCATATCACCTTTTCTGATCATCGGTCCTGCTTCCATGGAGGTATGGATTTCATCTCCGGTACGATCTAAGAAGCCTGTATTGATGAATGCGATACGATCTTTTACTTTACTGATACAGTTTTTCAAATTAAGCGTTGTGCGTCGTTCTTCATCCATGACGCCTATTTTCAACGTATTCCTTTCATATCCAAGCAAGACTTCTGTACGTCTGAATAGTTCCTCAGCAAAAGCAACTTCTTCAGAACCATGCATTTTCGGCTTGACGATGTAAACGGAGCCTTTGCGAGAGTTTTGATATTGTCCATTCCCTAGCACGTCATGCTTAGCAAGCAGACCGGTGATTACCGTATCAAGAATCCCTTCTGGAACCTCTTCCCCGTTTTCATCCAGCACAGCGTTATTGGTCATCAAGTGACCGACATTCCGCGCAAACATTAAGGAACGTCCGGAAAGCGTCAATTCATCGCCATCAGGAGTAGTATAAGAACGGTCCGGATTCAGCTTACGTGTCATTTCTTTTTTACCTTTTTGGAACTTAACGCTCAGATCCCCTTTCAAGAGACCAAGGTAATTTCGGTAGACAAGCACTTTATCTTCGGCATCTACAGCTGTGACAGAATCTTCAAAGTCCATGATTGTAGTCAAAGCGGATTCTACCAGGACATCTTTCACCCCAGCCTGATCTGTTCTTCCGATTGGATGGCTATGGTCAATCTGGATCTCAAGATGGATGCCGTTGTTTTTCAGCAATATTGCCTCCGGCTCCTCCTGCTCACCAATATAACCGGCGAATTGAGAGGAGTCTTCAAGACCTACACTTCTTCCATCCGTCAACTCGGCAGATAGCTTGCCACCGCTGACTTTGTAGGCGGTTACATTTTTATGGGACCCTTCTTTTAAAGCAGCCGTTTCATCAAGGAATCCTTTGGAATAGGCAATGACTTTATCTCCTCGGACCGGATTGTAATCCCCTTTGATTTCCGCGCCATCTTCTTCACTGATGGCATCTGTGCCATACAAGGCATCATACAGGCTGCCCCAGCGCGCATTAGCGGCATTGATAGCATAGCGGGCATTATTGACCGGCACAACCAGCTGTGGGCCGGCTTGTACCGTGATTTCATCATCGACATTTTGTGTAGTCACTTCAAAATTGTCGACCTCCGGCTCTAAATAATTCATATCGTTTAAAAAAGATTTATATTTTTCATAGTTGAAGCTCTGGTTTTCTTTATGCCAGGCATCGATTTTCTTTTGAATATCTTCACGTTTTTTTAATAACGCCCTATTATCAGGGGCAAGATTTTGGATGATCGCATCCAATCCAGCCCAGAAGTCTTCGCTTGTAACCCCGCTTTCCGGGATAGCTTCGTCATTAATGAATGAATAAAGTTCAGGAGCTACTTGAAGATTACCGATTTGTACGTAGTCTTTCACTGTAAATTCCTCCTTAAGATCAATGGTTAGAATAGATAGCAGGGTAAATTGACACATCAATAGGAGTAACGATTCAAAATTCCGAATTTTCTATCCATTCGTTATCATTTATCTTATAATAAAAGCGAACATATCAAAAATACATATTTGGAATTAACATTATTCCTTTTAGTTATAGTACAATAAATACATATTAAAACTGTTTTATTACAGAGGTCCGAAACAGTAAACAGGAGTGATTGATGTGGATATCCGCCATCTGGAATACTTTTCAGAGGTAGCAAAACAGCTGAGTTTTACCAAAGCCGCTTTCACCTTGCATGTATCACAGCCCTCCCTCAGCAAAGCGATTAAGCAGCTGGAGGATGAGCTGGGCGTACCTTTATTTTACCGTGCCAAGCAACTGACCTTGACCGATGCCGGAAAGGCTGTCCTGGTCAACGCAAAAAATGTGCTGGATGCTTTCCATAATTTGAATTCTGAACTGAACGATGTCATTGATTTGAAAAAAGGAGAAGTGAAAATCGGCATTCCCCCGATTATCGGCGCTGCTTTCTTTTCCAGCATCATCACCCGTTATAAAGAGGAATATCCACAAGTGGAAATCCTGCTGAATGAGGTCGGGTCAAAAATGATCAAGCAGGGCGTAGAAGATGGTTCACTGGATATTGGGCTGGTCTGTAATTTACCGGCCAAAAAACAAGAGTTATTCGAAATGATCGAAGTCATCAATGACCCACTGACCTTGCTTGTACACAAAAATCATCCTTTAGCCAAAAAAGAACAGATAGATCTCGCTGAACTTGAAGATGAACCTTTCATTTTATACCGGCAGGATTTCACCCTCCACGACCGGATCATCGAAGAATGCTCGAAAAGAGGTTTTACTCCCAATGTTGTCTGTCACAGTTCGCAACGGGATTTTATGATTGAAATGGTTGAGGCAAAACTTGGTGTCGCTTTGCTTCCTGGTAAAATTGCCAATGAAATTAACGGACGAAGTTTGGTTACAGTTCCATTGATTAATTCCAACGCAAGTTTGGAGTTGGGGATGATATGGAAGAAGAACAAATACCTCCCGTTTGCAGTACGTGAATTCATCGAAATGGCAAAGCAATCTTTAGTAAAGGAAGAAATGCATTCTATCGTAACAATGGATTGATTCATCTATTAAACAAACTCTTGCCAGCCAAGGGTTTGTTTTTTTTATTGCAATTTCATATCAAACACATTAAAAAGATTGCGAAAAATTTACAATAACATGTTTACACACCATTATATGGATACTACAATGAACGTAACTACTTAAAGGAGGTTTTAGGTTGTTAAAAAGATTTTCTGCAGTAGTAGTCATGTTTTTGGTAGCGCTTACAGGGTTTCACAATCCTGTTTTTGCGGACAATCACGGGGAGACACCTGTCAAAGAACTGGAACAGCAGTTCAATGATTTGATTTATTTAGAGACTACAGAGGATGGCGAAGTGAAAAAATATGATTCCATGGACAGATTAGAAGAAGAAATGAAGAGTATCATGGTTTGGCCGCTGGCAGACCATTATTTGGATACCTATTTTGAAGAGCGTGACGGAAAATTATACTTGAAAGAAATGGACGGTCCTGTTCAGTTGAACACCGACCAGGATTATACACTGGAAAAGGTCAGCGACGATAAGTACAAACTGACCCAGCAAGGAGAAAATCAACTGCGAGGCGAGTACACATTGAATATCACTTACAGCTATGAAGCTGGTAAATGGGTATTCGGTGATCGGATGAATCATGTTTCCTCCTCCGAGGGTGGCGGAGAATTGCCTGACACAGCTACTTCCCTTCCAATCGTAATGGCTTCCGGTGGTGCTGTTATGGCAATAGGAGCACTTCTCCTTATTTTCCGAAGAAAATCAACTGTCTAAATAAGGGTGTAACCACATGAAGAAGCTCGGTATTTTGCTATTGCTCACAGGACTGGTGATGATAGCCTGGAGCGGCTATTCCTGGTGGGAACAGACCCAGGCAGTCACCAACAATACGGAGGAACTTCACCAGCAGTACGAAAATTGGGATGATACCGTCTATCAGCAACAGCTGACATCCATCGATGACAAGCAAAAGTCCCACACCAAGTCTTATCAGCATGGAGAAAGTGTCGGAAAGTTGGACATCCCCCGTATCGGCAGCCAATATGATGTCTACTGGGGTACAGGTGCTGATACGCTAAAACAAGGTGTAGGGATGTATGACAGCAAGTGGACGGTCGCTCCGGATAATCCTGGTCATGTGGTTCTCTCCGGTCATCGTGATACGGTGTTCAGGCAGCTGGATAAGGTAAAAGAAGGGGACCACCTTTATGTCAATTTTGAAGAAAAAACGTATGATTATCAGATTCGTAAGACATGGATAACAGACGAAGAAGACCGTTCTGTCATCGTGGATAAAAACAAACCGACACTCACGTTGACTACTTGTTATCCCTTCGATTTTATCGGTTCTGCACCAGACCGTTACATTGTCCAGGCAGAATTAGTGTCTGTAGACAAAAATGGATAAGCAATAACAAGGCGCTGCAATAGCAGCGCCTTCACTTTTTCTCAAATTTTATACATCTCATAAACTGTGGACAGGAAGACCGATCGCTTTGTCAGCCGCTTCCATGATGCTTTCTCCAAGAGTCGGATGGGCATGGACAACAAGGGAAACATCTTCTGCAGTAAGACCGGACTGAATAGCAATAGCAAGTTCATTAATTAACTCCGGCGCCCCTTCTCCTGCCACTTCTGCAGAAAGGATTGTCTGGTCAAGTGAATCAACCAGCAGGTTCACAAACCCTTCCCCCTTATTCATGGTTAACGACCTGCCATTATGGCTGAAAGGGAAATGGTGTACATCTACTGTGACTCCATCTGTTGTTAATTCCTCTTTCGAAGGCCCTAAGGTAGCAAGAGGCGGATCCGAAAATACCACCGTCGGAATGACATAATCGGATTGATCTACCGTGTCTCCAATGATAGTTTCTGCAACTATTTTCCCTTGCAGCGAAGCACGGTGAGCAAGAGCCTGGCCTGAGGTCACATCTCCAATAGCAAAAATATGGGACTGATCAGTACGACAGGCGGAGTCTATTGGAATGAATCCTTTCTCTGTCGATTCAATTCCCGCTTTATCTAACCCCAAAGCTTCTGTGTTGGGCTTTCTTCCAACGGTTACTAGCGCATAATCCGCTGCAACCTGCCTGCATTCTCCGTTGACATCAAAATTAACCACCACACCATCGTTCGAGCTCTCAACTGTAGACACGGTTGCAGTGGTATGAATGGCGACATTCTCTCTACTATTCAGCTCCTCCTGCACCAGTGTACTCATTTCTGGTGAGAAACCTGAAAGTATGGAAGGCAGTCCCTCCAGGATACTCACCTCTGTTCCGAAGTTTGCAAACATGGTGCCCAGTTCAATTCCAATGTACCCTCCTCCAATGACAGCGATGGAGGAGGGTTTTTCATTTAGTGATAAGGCGCCTTCAGAAGATAGAATTCGCTCTCCAAAAGGAAATGCAGTAACGTTGATAGGCTTAGATCCTGTGGCGATAATGCACGAATTGAATGAAACTACCATATCTTCTTCGCCAGAAACGGTTACTGTATTAGAATCGAGAAAAGCGGCCTCTCCTTGTATCACCTTTACGTTTCGATGGTGAAGCAACCCGGCAACTCCGTCGGTCAGCTGCCTGACAATATTATTTTTCCAGGTTTGCAATTCTGCGAAGTCCACCTTTGCCTTTGGAAAATGCACACCTGCTTCTGCAGCTTTTTGCGGTATTGCGGCATAGTGGCTGGCCTCAATCAGTGCTTTGGAGGGGATGCATCCGACATTCAAGCAAGTGCCTCCCAGCTTCTCTTTTTCCACTAGTGTGACCTTCATTCCAAACTGTGCTGCCCGTAATGCTGCCACATAACCACCTGGCCCGGCTCCAATAATGAGAACATCCGTATTAAGCATGTTAATTTCTCCCTTTCTCACAATAGCATTTGATAAGGATGCTCAAGATAATAGACGATTTCATTTAAAAAGGAACTGGCAGGATCTCCATCAAGAGCCCGGTGATCAAACGTCAAGCTAAGTGGTAAAAGGGTTCGTTCTGCTAATTCTCCGCCCTGGAATACGACCGATGTTTGATAAGTTCCTACTCCTAAAATCCCGGCTTCTGGTGGATTCAAGATCGGTGTGAAGTATTCAATTCCGGACGCACCTAAATTGGTGATGGTAAATGTGGATCCCTTCATCTCATCATTGGAAAGCCTGTTTTCTCTTGCTTTTTTACTTAGAGTATAAACACTTTCCGCTAACTCCAGGATGGTTTTATTTTCAGCCTGGAAAACGACCGGAACAACTAGTCCATCATCCAAAGATGTTGCCATTCCCAGATTAATCGTTTCGTACGTATGGATTTCATCATTGATATAAGCACTGTTAGCTGCTTTATGTTTTCCTAAGGCCATTACTGTTGCCTTGGCAATAAACGCTGTCAATGTTAGAGAAATGTCGGCATCTGTTTTTTGCAATTCCTGTTTCGCTTGTTTTTGAATTTCCTGTAACTCGGTGATATCTGCCTTTTTCATCAGAGTCAACTGAGCGCTTTCCTGTAGACTTTGATGCATTCGATCTGCAATTACTTTCCTCATTCCTTTAGCTGGAGCTACTCTTGAATTTGCATGGTCCTGGGAAGGTTGTTCATGTGAAGAAGTCGGTGCAGCTGCCAGACTTTCCTTTTCTTCCTCAACAGCTGAATTTTGGTCTAAATAATTCTGTACGTCCTGCTTGGTAATCCGTCCTTGTGGGCCTGTCCCGACTAATTCTTCCATTGGAACTCCATTGGATTTCGCCATTTTTTTAGCAGCTGGTGATATTTTTATTCTCTTACCCGTATCTGGTGCCAGTTTTTCCTCGGTCATAACCGCAGTGGCAGCTACCTCCCTTGCAGCTGATGTTTCTTTAGAAGATGTTGAAGGCTTGTCTCCCTCATTAGAAGAAGTGTCGATATTTTCACCTACTTCTCCAATATAGGCTAATGTATTGCCCACTTTTAACGTTTCATCTTCTTTCGCCATAATTTTCAAGATTACTCCATTCGCCGGAGCCTCTAATTCATTGGTTATTTTCTCTGAGCTGATTGTAACCAGGGGTTCCCCTTTCTTTACTGGTTCGTTTTCCTTTTTCAACCATTCAGCAATGGTGCCCTCCTGCATGCTCATTCCGAATTTCGGCATCACCACTTTCTCCGCCATGGCATTCCCACTCCTTCTTTCATCAGATTAAAAACTAGTCAGATAGTTACGATTGATTCATCATCAATCAACTCAGAAACTACGGCTAATATTTTTTCAGGTGTTGGCAAATACAAGTCTTCTAAAGCTGGCGAGAACGGTACCGGGCTATGAGGTGCTGTAACCATCTTGATTGGTGCATCCAGATAATCAAACCCTTTGTCTGCTACCAGTGCTGAAATATCTGTTGCTGCATTGCAGCGTGGGTTGGCTTCATCGACGATGACCAGCCGGCTTGTCTTCTGAACGGATTTCAAAATTGAATTCTCATCCAATGGAGAAAGACTTCTAGGATCAACAACTTCGGCTTCGATTCCTTTTTGGGCAAGTTGTTCAGCCGCAGCAAGCGCTGTGTTGACTTGCTTTCCGATTGCTACAATCGTTAAGTCGTCCCCGGCACGTTTGATGTCCGCCTTTCCAATCGGAATGGTATAATGCCCTTCAGGTACTTCGCCTTTGACGTTATAGAGGGTTTTATCTTCAAAGAACACTACCATATCGTCATCTTCTATAGCTGAAATCAGCAGTCCTTTGGCATCAGCCGGGGTGGAAGGTACAACAACCTTAACACCTGGAATTGCCGTAAACATGCCATAAAGGGTCTGGGAGTGCTGAGCTGCTGCACGGAATCCAGCCCCATGCATCGTCCGAATTACAAGGGGAATTTTTGCATGGCCGCCAAACATGTATCTTAATTTTGCACCCTGGTTCATCACTTCATCCAGACAGCTGCCGATAAAGTCATTAAACATCAATTCAGCAATTGGCCGCATACCAGTGGCGGCAGCACTTACAGCTGCTCCAACATAGCCTGCTTCAGCAATTGGCGTATCAAGAATCCGATCCCGTCCAAACTCCTGGACTAAGCCTTTTGTTACCCCCATTACTCCGCCCCAGGCATCTTCATCTCCGAGATGATCAAGGTCCGCTCCACCGGCTACATCTTCTCCCAGCAAAATAACATTTTCATCATTTCTCATCGTTTCCTTTATCGCTTCATTAATCGCGTCAGCAAATGAAATTTGTCTTGCCATCGTTTATTCCTCCCCGCCTGGTTTATAGTTCACGTACACATCCGTAATCAGCTGATCGGCATCCGGCATTGGACTTTTCTCCGCAAACTCCACAGCATCTGCGACAGCTTTCCGTACGTTTTCATCAATGGAGTGGAGCTCATCCTCGGATGCAAGATTATTCGATAACAGATGTTCCCGGAATCGAATAATTGCATCTAATTCATTCAGGTGCTGCTCCCGTTCCTCTGATGTTTTATAGGTCTGGGCATCGCCTTCAAAATGTCCATAGTTTCGATATGTGACACACTCGATCAGACTAGGTCCTTCTCCATTACGGGCACGTTCTACCGCTCGTTGTGCCGCTTCATACACGGCCATTGTATCTTTTCCGTCCACCGTTTCACCCGGGATATTATATCCGGCTGCCCGATCAGCAATCGATTTACAACTGGAGGCATATTCAAACGGAGTCGATTCTCCATATCCATTGTTTTCCGCTACAAAAATGACAGGAAGGTCCCAGATAGCTGCCTGGTTGATTCCTTCATGGAAAGTTCCGTGGTTGTTGGCTCCATCACCAAAGAAGCAAACCGCAACCCCACCAGTTTTTCTTAATTTAGCCGATAAGCCTGCTCCAGTCGCCAGCGGGAAACCGCCACCGACAATACCATTTGCTCCAAGCATCCCTTTACTGACATCGGCAATGTGCATGGAGCCGCCCTTTCCTTTACATAACCCCGTGGCTTTTCCATAGATTTCTGCCATCATGCCTTTCAAATCGCACCCTTTAGCAATACAATGTCCATGTCCACGGTGTGTACTCGTAATGTAGTCCTTGTCATCTAAATGGGAACAAACGCCGACCGCAACCGCCTCTTCCCCAGCATATAGATGTACGAATCCTGGTATGGTTCCGGTGCTGAACGTTTCATGGACCTGATCTTCAAATCTACGAATCTCTACCATCTTCTGATACATCCATTTGGCTTTTTTAGCTGTCAGTGACTCTTGCTGGACTTCCGACACTCTCATACACGTCGCCCTCCTTGATTTTTGTAACGCTCTAACGGAATTTGCCTATGGAGCGTTCTACTTTTAACTGTTGCAAGTTTCATGCCAAAAAAGAAAACGCTTACATGATAAGCGTTTTTAAACATTCATTTATTAAATTTCGACTGGAAAATGAGACAAATCGGGAAACTGTCTCATTCTGTCTCAATATGTTCCATTATCCCAGATTGTATTTTTTCAATTTCCGATAAAAAGTGCTGCGTGGTATCCCAAGCTGCCGGGCAGCGGCCGAAGCTTTTCCTCCGTGCTGTCTCAACGCTTTTTCAATATACTCTTTCTCCATTTGCTCACGTGTAGATAATTCAACAGAAAAACTCTTGCCACTCTCATATGGAGTAATTTTCCGAATATAGGCTTCAACTTCTGCAGACTCTGGTGATTGCTCACCATATTCGGTATAAATACCTTCCAACACATTAAAAAGCTCACGAATATTACCTGGCCAATGGTAGCTTTGTAAAGCTCGAATAGCTTCTTCTCTCCAGGTGAACTGCCAATTTTGTTTCTGAAAATAATAATCAACTAACTCAGGGATGTCCGACAGCCTGCTTTTTAACGGCGGCATGTGAAGAGGATAGACATATATTCGATAATAAAGATCTTCCCTGAATTGCCCTTTCTTAACGAGCACTCCAAGGGACCTATTGGTTGCTGTAATGAGACGAAATGAGACAGGTATTGGCTTTTTACCGCCAATAGGCACTACCTTTTTCTCTTGCAGCGTACGCAGGAGGGCAACCTGGGTCTTTACCGAGATGTCACCAATTTCATCCAAAAATAATGTTCCGCCATCGGCCTGAACAATTTTTCCTTCATAACCACCCTTTTGAGCACCAGTGAATGCTCCTCCTGTATAACCAAACAGTTCGCTTTCCAACAGGTTTTCAGGTATGGCACCACAATTGACCGCAACAAACGGGCCATTGGATTTACTGCAATCATGAAGCGATCTTGCCATTACTTCTTTTCCTGTCCCTGTGTCTCCAGTAATATGAATGGTGACATTCTTTTCAGCAGCCTTTTTCGCACGATCTATTACTTTTTGAAATGCGCTGCTTTTCCCGGCTACACCATGAAATTGGAACGAGGAGTTCCAACCTTGGACTGCAGGTGATTTTTTTTGATTTGTTAAAGTGATTTGATGACCGATGATTTCCCTTGAATCTTTTGCGTATACAGGAGACTTTTTGTGGTTTGTCGGTAATTCAGAAATGGCAGCAGGACCATTTGTAATCGCAGGGGATGCGTAAACCAACTGGTGATTACGATTATAAAGCATGAAGGAACGGTCACTGCCTTTTTCTTCTTTCAATCCAAAATGGATTAACTCAAGCTCTTCTTCCTTCATCATATGCTGCCACTTGCTTTCAATCGCATATGCAGCAGCCACAACTGTCGCAAGCACATGTTGATAGTGATAGGGAATATAAGGACTTGAGATGTCCAAAGCACCAATCACCTCGCCATTTTCATCTTTAATGGGCGCAGCGGAACAGCCCCAAGTTTGCGAAGCTACTGAAAAATGTTCCATGCCATTGATGGCGATTGGTTCTCCAATTGACAATGCAGTTCCTATTGCATTCGTTCCGACTTGTTCTTCCGTCCATTTCACGCCCTCTGTAAAGTTTATCTGACCCGCTGTAGCTTTCACTTGTTTCTCCCCTACCATCCGAAGGACATAGCCGTCACGATCGACAAGAAGCAAAATCACATTAGAATCATGGTACATTGCTGCAAGCTTTTTGATAAAGGGTTCTGCCAATTGTATCAAGCGGCTATTTTCTCTTCTCCGTTTCTGTAACGCATCATAAGACAACAATTGGGTTCCTTTCCCGTTGTAAGGGTCGACCCCAAGACTTCTACAATGGTTCCACGATGTTTGAATTCGCTCATTAATACGTGAATCATCCAATACACCTTCCTGGACAAATCGTCTCCAATCACCTTTTGTGATTTGTTCCACCACGGAATCCTTCACCTCTTTGAATGGTTTTAAATTTAGTCAGAAAAAGAGCATACTACTTCTTTTATTCGATTAAAATTATTATGTTTCCTCCCCCCTATCACTCAATTTTCCGAAAATTTCTACATATATTTTAAAACCGAATAAGAAAATCGCTCTTTCTTCGTTGAAAAAAAACCCTACACTCACGTTGACTACTTTCTATCTTGTCATTTAAGCGAGAACCGACCTCCATGTTTAGTGGCAGGTCGTAGCGGGAAAAAATTTATATAACCCAATTCCAACAGAAAGGATGAGTACTACTATGGCAAGAAAGGCACAGTATCAGCCTGTTGGCGGAAATGGGATTGATCCAACAGATGCACAGGAAGTCCACTATGCGAAAGAATTCAAACAGGCAGATAAAGCTGGTGGATATCGAAAGCAGAAAGTCAATGAAGCAAAAAGAGAAAATCCTGATTTAAAACAATAAGTCACAAAAAAAGCAGCTTTTCATAGCTGCTTTTTTATGGCTTCATTTTCAATAAGTTTTATAATAGATGCCGGATTTCGTAAACTTATAGATACTAGCCCGCTTATTCAAGCGTTAGCTCGTTTGAAGCTGAGTGTTGCCAGTAACACGAGCACAACGGCGAATCCAAGGATGAACATGACTTCTGCAAACATCGTCACTTGTTGGCCGAAAACAGTAAGGTTTAGCCCCATCGCGTCCAGTACGGGCGAAGGCATACTTTCGATATCAATCATAATTTTTTTCATGACATCCACACCATAGGTGACAGGATTAACCTTCACAATGAAGTCCATCCAGGGTGGCATATTATTGACAGGGAATAATGCGCCCGATAAGAAGATCATCGGCATGACAAGAACTTGCACCGTAAGCTGGAAGCCTTGAGTGGACCTGATGAAACTTGCAAATAATAACCCCAGTCCTGATAAAGCACAACCTAATAAAAACATGAACGGGATGACCTGAACCAGTGCCGTAATAGTATAAGACAACCCCAAGAATGGAATAAGCAAAAAAAGGATGACACCCTGAATCGTTGCAATTGTAGCTGCTCCGAGCATCTTTCCTATAGCAATACTCACGCGTGATATTGGGGACACAAGAATCTCTTTCATATAGCCGAAATCTTTATCTTCTATGACTGACATTGCTGAAAAAATAGAAGTCATTAAAAGTGTCATCGCTACGATTCCCGGAAAGACAAATTCTACATAATTGAAATCTTCCGCTCCTGCCGGCATGCTTCCTGTCATCATTGTTTCCATCGTTCCGCTCATTCCTCCACCGAAAATCAATAAAAATAAAATCGGCATGGTAAATGAACCGAAAAGCCTCGCTCTGTCCCTGAAAAATTTTGTTAAGTCGCGTTGCCAGATAGCAATAATTCCTTCCATAAGCAGCCTCCTATTCCTCTGTTTCTCCGATTTTTCTACCTGTGAATGCCAGGAATACATCGTTCAGTGTCGGCTTACGGATATTCAGTCTTGTAATCGGGATTTCTAATGTTTTTATGAAAGACGAAATAAATGCGTCACTGCTGGCCACTTTCAGGTGTATGGTATCCCCTTCTACAGTCACTTCTGCGCCCTGGACTTTTTCCTCGATTTCAGTTAAAGCCTGGTTGTTGTCCTCTGTGGACAGTTCAATGATGTCACCGCCCAGCTGGTCTTTCAGGGCTGTTGGAGAATCAATGGCAATGATTTCGCCTTGATCCATGATAGCGACACGGTCACTGATTTCGGCTTCATCCAAGTAGTGGGTGGTGAGGAACATCGTGATTCCTTCTTTTTCCTTCAGCTTCAAAATATATTCCCACAAATGCGCTCGTGTCTGTGGGTCCAACCCCACCGTCGGCTCATCCAAAAACAATACTTTCGGATAGTGGAGAAGGCCCCGGGCAATTTCCAGACGTCGCTTCATTCCGCCGGAGAATGTCTCGACACGCTGCTCCTGCTCCTCTATCAGATCGACAATTTGTAATACTTCCTGAATCCGTTCCTGGCGTTTACCTTTAGGGACATTATAAAAGCGGCAGTGCAGCATTAAGTTCTCTTTTGCCGTCAATTTTTTATCGAGCGTGTTTTCCTGAAAAATAATACCGATACTCCCGCGCACGGAATCTTTATGTTTATTTACATCATAGCCATTGATCACAATGCTTCCTGACGTTGGTTTCAGCATCGTGCAAATCATGTTAATGGTCGTACTTTTTCCGGCCCCGTTCGGGCCAAGAAAGCCGAAGATTTCTCCCTCTTCCACTTCAAAATCAATACCTTTAACAGCTTCTGTTTTTTTATATTTTTTCGTTAAGTCTTTAACAGAAATGATAGTTCCCAAGACTTGTCTCCCCCATCTGAAATAGTTATGATATAATAACTATTAAACATTATCCGCTTAAAATCAAAAGAAGTCAACGTGAACGGGCGTAGGAGGAAAAGGATGAAAAAAACAGAAGAAAGCATGGATGAGCTGGTTGATCAAACACTATCCATCATTCCAATTTTACCTAAAAAATTATTCAGCAAAGTTCAGCTGCTGCAAGAAGAAGACTTACACCCTACTCACTTTCATATACTGCACCTCGTAGAGCAGGAAGAGGCCCTTCGCATGTCGGAAATCGCCCAGAAGCTTACGATTAAAAAATCGAATCTAACTCCATTGGTCTATAAATTGATTGAGAAAAATTTAATTATCCGTAAAAAAGGAAAAAAAGACCGAAGGGTAACGTTCATAGAATTGACTGAGCAAGGGAAGTCTTTTTTAGCTGAAAAAAAAGTGCTGATGGAAAACATACTGAAAGAACGATTGTCCTCCTTGACGGACGAAGACCAGCACAAACTCTATAATGCTTTTACCGACCTTTCAGACGTCTTATCTAAATTAGAAGATTAGAAAAAAGCGAGCCAAAAGTGCTCGCTTTCTTGTTTGGACCATACAAATATTTAATTTCTGCTGGAATGATAAAGGAAAACATTCAGGTTTTCATTTTCATCGATAGTACCCAGCAAAATATCATTCACGTTGATGTTGTTGTATGTAAGTGAAAGTTTGTTTAACAGCCATCCTTCGTCTTTTCCCAGCTGTTCTAATTCTTTATAGTCAATCTTTTTTTCTTTGATTACCGTTTTAGGAAGCTTAAATGGTTTAACTGGCGCACCAAACGTCGATGGGGTCAGTGGCTGGTATTGGGACCGTAAAAAGAAGGAAACCGTTCCTCCAGGTTCACCGACGATTGCTCTTAACATCCATTGAACCGCAGTAAGAGTCTCTTGAGAGCTGAAAAACTCCACACATACTCCCCCTTAACATACAATCACTATCCTATTTTTCGCCAATTCACCTTAAATTATCAAAGATTATAAGAAAAAATTCTGCTAATAAAAGTCACAACTCGTGCATGCAAAACAGATTGATTTCCCGATTTTTGTAAAAATATCTCGATATATGTAAAACGATTTTTACAGGGATTTTTGTCGCTTTGTCGAATTTCAATGATATAAGGTATTAGCATAATAACTTAACATAATAAGAAAGGGTGTAAGTATGTTGAAAAACAGTTTATTTAAATGGATGCCCTATAAAGACCAGGATACAAGCGAAAGAAAACTCGTGGATGTCATGAAGCGATTGAAAATCAACGACTTCCAATTCAATTGGGATCGAAACAGCTGCTATATTGAGTTTGAATATAAAGAACAGTCTTACCGATTGGAACATTCTGTTGAAAAAGCAAAACGGAAAGGCATCCTATTAAAAAACGGAGTAGAATGTTTGGCGGCACTGACCCAGACGCTCGAAGATCTATGTACGATTATTGATCGCGGCACCTATCCATTTGAAACATGGATAGCAGGTATGCAGCAGCCCGCATCAGAAAAAGAAACCCCGGAAGTTAAAGAGGAAAATCAAGTATCTTCCGAGGTATCTAATCCTACTGAAATTAAAAACAATAAAGAGTTCATTCCTTTTAGAAAGGATGCTACTGTAAGAGACTTTGAGCGGAAGCAGGTTATCAACGGTGGACAGCGAAAATAATCATAAATGTGGAATAGCTGTGTAAATTGCATATCAATTCAATTACATTGCTGATAACTGACCTTCTATTCTAGTAATATATATAAAGATGGGCAGCAAGCACACCAGCGCCTCCCCCTGGCGCTCGGTACGCTTGCTGTCTTTTACATTGAAACATAACCGAGTAGGCGTCGCCATTACTGACCACGCCTCTCACAGAGCACACACGTGCGGACCTTCGCATGCGGCTCTTCCCATATATCTCTTTTAGAGATAACGTTCATCGTAAACAGATAAAAGACTC
>NZ_JBIEKI010000024.1:0-50586 GCF_043497085.1 Halobacillus sp. B23F22_5
TCCATAAAAGTAAAGTTTGACTTGCTCATGTTTGCACTCGAAAGTGCGTTGTTTCATTTCCTCATATAATGAAGAAATTGAATTGACGTACTGGTTGGTTCGTTCAGTTTTCAAAGATCAAATTGTTTCGCCGCTCAAATTGGCGACTTAATTAATATACCATGTTGTTGTTTTGATGTCAACAACTTTTCGTGAATATTTTTTGCCTCGGTTGCTTGCTCTCTTAACGCAACGTTTAATAATTTATCATGGTTCCAGAAATCAATCAAGGGGAAATTAAAATATAAATTAATTCTGATTATTTAAAGTTACTTTCAGTATTAAAGAGCTGGCTTAGTTGCGTTTCTCATCCCTTTGATTCTGCTCGCCACGCAACCAATTCAACAACCCTGGATAAATGGTTGTAAACATAAAGAAGGACTCCGGTCAGTAATCAGCCAGAGTCCTTCTTTATCACATTCTATTCACGATTTCTCATTTGTGGAAACAGTAATACGTCACGGATTGACGGTGAGTTGGTCAATAACATAACAAGACGATCGATCCCGATACCCAATCCGCCTGTCGGTGGCATCCCATATTCCAGAGATTCTAAAAAGTCTTCATCCATCATATGTGCCTCATCGTTACCTTGCTCTCTTTCTTTCAATTGTCCCTCAAACCGTTCACGTTGATCAATTGGATCATTTAACTCAGAGAAAGCATTTGCATGTTCACGGCCTACGATGAATAACTCAAAACGATCTGTGAAACGAGGATCTTCTGGATTCTTTTTAGCGAGTGGAGAGATTTCAATCGGATGACCATACACAAATGTAGGCTGAATCAATTTTTCTTCGACCCGCTGTTCGAAGAATTCATTCAAAATGTGTCCAAAGGTCATAGTTTCGTTAATTTCAATCCCATGCTCTTTGGCCAAAGCCTTCGCTTCTTCATCACTCATCTCTTTCCAAAAATCTACACCAGTATACTCTTTAACTAAGTCTGCCATATGGCGGCGATCCCATTTTGGCTCCAAATCAACCTCTACTTCTCCATAAGCAACTTTTGTGGTACCAAGTACATCTTTAGCGATATGGGCCACTAGATTTTCCGTCAAGTCCATAACATCATGGAAATCTGCATAAGCCTCATAAAGTTCAAGCATTGTGAACTCTGGATTATGGCGGGTAGAAACTCCTTCATTTCGGAAAACTCGTCCTATTTCATATACTTTTTCAAGTCCACCCACAATCAAACGCTTCAAGTGAAGTTCGATAGCAATTCGCATGTATAAAGGAATATCAAGCGCATTATGATGGGTAATGAAAGGTCGTGCAGATGCCCCGCCTGGAATTCCATGCATCATTGGTGTTTCTACTTCAAGGAAGCCAAGCCCATCCAGGTAGCGACGCATCGATTGGATAATCTTACTTCGCAAAACAAAGGTATCCCGGCTGTCCGGATTTGTAATCAAATCAAGATAACGCTGACGATAGCGTTGTTCTACATCTTTTAAGCCATGGAATTTCTCTGGAAGCGGGCGCAATGATTTCGTAAGCATCGTGAATTCATCTGCTTTGACCGACAATTCCCCAACCTTTGTTTTGAACACCGTGCCTGTAACACCGACAATATCACCCATATCTGCTGTGTTGAAAAGCTCATAAGCATCTTCGCCTACCCGATCTTTCCTTACATAAATTTGAATTTGACCGCTCAAATCCTGGATATGGGCAAAACCAGCTTTCCCTTTCCCACGCTTCGTCATAATTCGTCCAGCAATGGTTGTGGTGATCTCCTTTTCTTCCAGTTCCTCTTTAGTGAAAGATTCGTATTGATCTTTCAAATCCTCAGCTACATGAGTCCGCACAAACTTGTCCCCGAAAGGGTCCAGACCTTTTTCTCGATAAGAATCCAACTTTTCTCTCCGCACCCGCATGAGATCATTTAATTCTTCTGTCACTACAATCACTCCATTTCCTATCTGGTGTAGATATAACAACGCCCTTCTCAGGCTGCCATTTGGCTACTATCTGAAAATGTTACGTTCTTCCATATAAAAACTGCCAGTATGACAACTGGCAGTATTACAGCTAAGATTTAGTATAGAAAAGACTTAATAAAGTGTCAACGTAAAGCCTCAGGACAATTTCACGCGTGCTACCAGCTCATTTGCAAGTATCTTAGACATATAAATCCCTCTCTTGGCTGTTAGTCACGCGACTATTAGCAGTAATTTCTTCTAAAGGGACATCAAGCGTTTCAGCAATCAATTCGAGGGTAGCGTGTGTTGGTTGTCGTACGCCGCGCTCCAATTCTCCAAGCACCGATACGGACATATTCAGTTTTTTGGAAAAGTCCACCTGGGTCATGCCCTTTAGTTTTCTGAATCCTTTTATTCTTCTTCCCCATTGGTTGTCTGCCATGGAACTACTCCTTTTGTTTCATCCTCAGGTATTTTATTTAAAACAGCATTAACTGTCATGTTAAGAGCGGGTATATAGGCATCAGGATTGATTTCCGCCAGCGGTACCATCACAAATGCACGTTCATGCATATGAGGATGCGGTACAATCAGACGCTCTGATACAATATTTTCTTGATTGTAGAGTAATATGTCAAGGTCTATTGTTCGAGGACCCCACTTAATATCCCTTTTTCTTCCTAATTCCTTCTCGATGGACTGGCATACGTCGAGAAGATCAACCGCTCTGAGTGTTGTCTCGATTTCGACCACCATATTTAAAAAGTCGCTTTGAGCTGTATATCCCACAGGAATCGTTTCATATATGGCAGAAGATTGAGTTACATTTATTTCCGCGTGTTTCTTGAGTTCAGCTATCGCTTCATCCAAATAGTGCATTCTCGGTTCAATATTAGAACCCAAGGCAATATATACCTTATTCTTCATTCAACCACGGCTCCTGTATATCTCGATCGCCACCGATTGATAATGTCCCGGAATCGGTGGGTCCGGCTTAGTTACCTTAACCCGGCAGCCTCCCAGTTTTGAAAATGCAGCTAGTAAGTCGTCTGCCACGTTTTCCGCAATAGCCTCTACCAGATTTTTGGCTTCTCCTTCTACTACTGACTTGGTGACTTGATAAATTTCACCGTAATCGATGGATGCATTCATATCATCTGTTTTTCCCGCTTCTTCCAAATCTACATCCAGCTCCAAATCTACATAAAAGCGCTGGCCAAGTTTATTTTCTTCCGGAAAAAGCCCATGGTATCCATAGAACTCCATTTTATTTACATATATTTTATCCATACTCATTCTCCTTTACCAAGCATAGCGTCCATCATTTTCACCATGCGTACAACTGGTTTGACATCATGAACCCTTACCATATGAGCACCTTTTGATATACCGAGGCAAACAGTTGCACCGGTCCCTTCCATACGCTCTTCAGCAGGAAGGTCAAGGATCTGTCCGATAAACCTTTTTCGGGATGTGGCCAAAAGGAGAGGATAGTTTAAGTCCTGAAAGGCTTCCAGGTGACGCATGACAATCAGATTGTCCTCATGATCTTTGGCAAAACCGATGCCGGGATCCAGGATGATGTTTTCATCGCGGACACCAGCCTGTCTGGCGATGGCTATACTTTCATGCAAGTCTTGAATCATATCTTCAATCAAATTCCGGTAATTTTTATTAGTCCGGTTATGCATCAGTATAATTGGGACATCCAGACTTGCTGCTACACCAGCCATATGCTCATCTTTTTTAGCACCCCAGACATCATTGATAATGTCTGCTCCGGCTTCGATTGCCTGACGGGCAACTTCCGCTTTATAAGTATCTATAGAAATCGGGATAGAAAGGGACGCCGAAAGTTTTTCGATCACCGGGAGCACCCGTTGAAGCTCTTCTTCTTCCGAGACAGGTTCATGTCCAGGGCGGGTGGATTCTCCGCCAACATCGATAATGTCAGCACCGTCTGCTTCCATTGCTTCCGCTTGTTCTACCGCTTTCTCTAAATCAACAAACTTTCCGCCATCCGAGAAAGAATCAGGGGTGACGTTCAATATTCCCATTACTAATGACTTTTCATCTAAATCATATACTCGCTTCTTGGTAGTCAATGTAAATCCCATCGTTATATCCTCATTTCCGCACAATATATTCCTCGTCTATTTTACACTATTTGAAGAATGAATTCATTGCTCAGAAAAGAACAAAAGCGCAAGCGCCTTGCTAGTAAGGACGTTCGACTAAAAACGGCACGTCCTCAAAAAAGACTTTGTCTTTTTCTGCGAAGTACATTCTAAGAAGTAGTTCTAGTGTGCCAACGTCGAACTGACCTGCATCCTCGAAAAAGAAAACCGCTTTTTCTTCGTGCGATGTAATTCTAAGAAGCTTTCCTTGTCCTGCAGGCCTCCGACAAGCTTAAGCCAAGCCTCGCCGTGACGCTTTTTGTAATACAGACTAACTTTATTAGAGGATCAAAGTATAAGAAAAACTAAGGCTTTTGCCATTAGGAATCGGCGATAAGCCAAGTTTTTCTAATCACAGAGAGGATTGACTTAAGACCTCGAGGGGGTAGGCGCTGGAGCAGGATGCAACCCGCCGCGAAATGGTATTCCCAGAAATCAAAAAAAGAGCTGTGCCACTTCTGTTTGTGACACAGCCCCCTGCTATTATTGCTCATCTTCAAATTGATAGAGTGGTGTGGAAAGATATCTTTCCCCATTACTTGGAAGAATTGCGAGTACTTTTTTTCCTTTTCCTAACTCCTTGGCTACTTTCTTAGCAGCGTGAATGGCTGCTCCAGAAGAAACTCCTCCTAAGATGCCATCTTTACGTGCCGCTTCCCTGGCAGCCTCATAAGCTTCATCATTCGAAACCTGAAGCACTTCATCATAGATATCCGTCTCCAGGATGCTGGGAATAAACCCTGCACCGATTCCCTGAATTTTGTGGGGGCCAGGTTGACCACCGGATAATACAGGGGAAGCTTCCGGTTCTACGGCATAAATTTTGATATCTTTATAATGATTTTTTAATACTTTGCCCGCACCGGTTATTGTACCACCGGTTCCGATTCCAGATATGAATGCATCTAATTGATCACCCATTTGCTCGACAATCTCTGGCCCTGTTGTTTTTTCATGGATGTCAGGGTTTGCGGGGTTATTGAATTGCTGGGGCATGAAGTAGCCATGCTCCTTTTTCAGTTCTTCTGCTTTTTGAATCGCACCTTTCATACCATCCGCCCCCGGTGTAAGCACTAAGTCGGCACCGTAGGCTCGCAACAGGTTACGTCGTTCCTGACTCATTGTGTCTGGCATGACCAAAACCGTTTTATACCCTTTTGCTGCCGCAATCATTGCCAGGCCAATACCCGTGTTTCCGCTTGTCGGTTCCACAATCGTATCGCCTTCCTTCAACTGACCATTTTCTTCGCCAGCCTCAATCATCGCGAGAGCAATACGATCTTTTACGGAGCTCCCTGGATTCATAAATTCAAGCTTCAAGTATATATCTGCACTATTTTCGTCCAAGCCGCCATTCAGCTTGACGACGGGCGTATTCCCTACAAGCTCACTGACATTTTTAGCAATTCTCATTATCTCACTCCTAATACCAAGTATTTTTATAGGATTTATTAATAATGTACGCAAAACCCTTTAAAATGTCAAACAATTTGAAGAAATTTTTAATTATCTCCATCTTTATTGCCGGACTGCATTTCCTTCAAGTCTTTCACATTGAAATGGTAAGCTTCATTGCAAAAATGACATTTTGCTTCTGCGCCATGATCTTCTTCAATCATGGTTTGAAGTTCTGCGTCGTCAAGGCTGGACAAAGCAACTTCAACACGTTCCCTTGAACAGCGGCACTTAAACTGTACGGGGACACGGTCGAGAATATGCAATGTTTCTTCTCCTAATAGTCTATTCAAAATCTCCTCCGGTGTATTACCTTCCCGGATCAGGCTGGAGATAGGTGGTATTTCAGTCAGCCTTTTTTCGATGGTACTGATTGTTTCATCATCCGCTCCAGGCATCATTTGAATAATGAATCCACCGGCAGCAAGAATAGAATGATCGGTATTAACCAGCACCCCGGCACCTACAGCGGAAGGAACCTGTTCGGAATTTGCAAAGTAATAAGTAAAGTCTTCACTAACTTCTCCTGAAACAATCGGAACCTGACCGGTGAAGTGATCTTTCATCCCTAAATCCTTAACAACACTTAAAGTACCCTCTGTACCTACTGCGCGGGCGACATCCAATTTCCCTTTTTCATTCAAGTCAAAATCGACATGAGGGTTCTTTACATACCCCCTGACATTGCCATGTGCGTCAGCATCTACAATTACTGCTCCGATTGGTCCATTCCCTTCAAGTTTGATGGTAAGTTTATCTTCTCCTTTGAGCATGGTCCCCATCATTGCACTAATTGTCAATGTCCGGCCCAGGGCAGCTGAAGTGGTCGCCCATGTATCCTGGCGGCGGCGTGCTTCCTCAACTGTCTCTGTAGATTGAATTGCGTAAGCACGGACCTTCCCTTCATAAGCAGTAGCACGAATTAAATAGTCTGCCATCTATCATCATTCTCCTTTAAATTCTTTTTTTTCTTTATTTCTTTGATATATCGTATAGAGACCCTTCAAGGTCAAATAGGGGTCCACGACATCAATTGTCCTGGATTCATCCGCAATCAATCCGGCTAATCCTCCGGTAGCGATAACCTTAGGATTAGATGGAGCAGTCTCTTTCATTCTTCTCACAACTTCATCCACTTGTCCGACATAACCGAAGAAAACACCGGATTGCATCGCCTCTACGGTACTTTGCCCGACTACCTGACCTGGGTTTTTTATCTCGATCTTAGGAAGTTTGGCCGCTTTAGCATAGAGAGCTTCCATAGACACATTGATCCCAGGAGCTATTACACCCCCGAAGTACTCTTCTTTTTCATTGATATAACAATAAGTAGTAGCTGTACCGAAATCGATGATTACAAGAGGAGCGGTATGTTCTTGCAATGCACCAACTGCGTTGACAATCCGGTCGGCTCCAATTTCTTTAGGGTTCGGATAGGCCATTGCCAATCCTTCATCTACTTCTTCCGCGCCAATGATCATCGGCTTTTTTTCAAAATAAACACGGGACATGCGCTCTAAAGCGAACATGATGGGTGGTACTACGGAAGAAATAATTACGCCATCAATGTCTGAAAATGCTAACCCTTCATGATCCAGCAATGATTTAATCAACATACCGAATTCATCTTCTGTTTTATATCTATCCGTTTTAATGCGCCACTGATACTTCAATTTATCTGCTTCAAAAACACCAAGTACGGTGTTTGTATTCCCCACATCTAACACAAATATCATGACCTGACCCCACTTTATAAATCTTTTTTTGCGATTTCATCATAACACACTACTTATTCATGCTTTATGATATATTTTCCTGCCAACCCAAAGCAAGGCCAAAGGCTTATCGTTAAAAATAACGAAACAAAAAAAGTCACGCTGCATTGGTACAGCGTGACGTAAATATAATAGTTATTCTTTACGGTCTTGATCGTCTTTTTCTTCTGTTGCTTCCCTGTTACTATCTACTGATGTGTCTTCAGCTGGTTCTGTAGGTTTATTATCTGTTTTGATTTCATCCTCTTTGGTCTGAACATTGACACGGACATCAGAAGCATCAGTTTTCGTAGATGTTTCTTTTTTTCTTTCTTTTTCTCGTTTCTGCGCTAATTCTTCTACCTCTTCCTGTGTAGGAAGGCGGCCTTTTTCGAAAAGGGATTTGATTTCAGTCGCATCCAATGTTTCGATTTCCAGCAAAGTAGAAGCAACCAGCTCTAGTTTATCGCGGTTTTCTGTAAGAATCGTTTTCGCACGCTCATAGCAATAATTGATGAAGTTCTGTACTTCTTTATCAATATCATAAGCGATCTGATCACTGTAATTTTGTTCATTCTGGATATCACGGCCAAGGAATACCTGTCCGCCAGAATTAGATCCGAATTGCAATGGACCTAATTTTTCACTCATTCCATACTCAGTAACCATCTTACGGGCAATGCTTGTAGCACGCTGGAAGTCATTATGAGCACCTGTACTTACTTCACCAAAAATGACTTCTTCTGCTACACGTCCTCCGAGCAGCCCGGTAATCTTGTCAAACAGTTCCGGTTTGGTCATGAAGTAACGGTCTTCACGTGGAAGCATGACAGCATAGCCGCCAGCCTGCCCACGAGGCACGATCGTAACCTTGTGTACCATATCTGCATCGTCTAATACCATGCCGATAATGGTATGTCCACTTTCGTGATAAGCCACAATGTTGCGCTCTTTCTTAGAAATGACCCTGCTCTTCTTAGCAGGACCCGCAATGACACGGTCGATCGCTTCATCGACATCTTCCATGTCAATACTGTCTTTATCACCACGCGCCGCAACTAGCGCCGCTTCATTCAGTAAGTTTTCCAAATCTGCACCTGAGAATCCAGGTGTACGCATAGCAATAGTCTTCAAGTCGACATCTTTACTTAATGGTTTATCTTTAGCATGAACCGCAAGCACTTCTTGTCTTCCTTTTACATCAGGACGGTCGACCGTGATTTGACGGTCAAAACGACCTGGACGCAGTAAGGCTGGGTCTAAAATATCCGGACGGTTAGTTGCTGCGATAATGATGATTCCTTCGTTTACACCGAAACCATCCATCTCGACTAGCAATTGGTTCAAGGTTTGTTCACGCTCATCGTGACCGCCGCCAAGACCTGCACCACGTTGACGTCCAACTGCATCAATCTCATCAATGAAAATGATACACGGTGCATTCTTTTTAGCATTTTCAAACAAGTCACGTACACGGGACGCACCGACACCGACGAACATTTCTACGAAGTCCGAACCACTGATGGAGAAGAACGGAACACCTGCTTCACCTGCAACAGCACGGGCAAGCAAGGTTTTACCTGTACCCGGAGGTCCTACCAATAGGACACCCTTCGGAATACGCGCACCGACTGCTGAGAATTTTCGAGGATCTTTAAGAAAGTCAACGACCTCCACAAGTTCCTGCTTCTCTTCATCAGCACCAGCCACGTCTTTGAAACGTACCTTTTTCTTTTCTTCTGTATACTGTTTCGCCTTACTTTTACCAAAGTTCATGACACGGCTGCCACCGCCTTGAGCCTGGTTAAGCAAGAAGAAGAATAAGATGAATATGATGATGAACGGAATCATAGTTGTCAGGAACGAAACCCAGGCACTAGGCTGTTCCTCTTCCTCTACGTTCAGGATACTTTGTTCCGTAGCAGTATCGTAAACATTTGAAATCACTTGTTCATTTGCAGGAAGCTTGGCTGTGAAGGAATCCTCACCTTCTTCGCCACCATCCTTAAGCGTTCCCTGTACTTGATACACTCCATTGACAGGTTGAATCGTCATTTCTTCAATCTGACCGCTATTCAGCTGTTCATTGAACTGATTGACCGTCAGTGTTTGCTGTGGTTCACCTTGTCCTCTAAATAGACCGACTACGCCGATTACTACGAGGAAGATAAGTAAATAAAAGATTGTGTTACGAAATATCCGGTTCATTGCCTACCTCCTCCCAATCAACAAAAACTATATTAAATAGTATCATACTAAAAAGTACCAGCACAACTAATTACCCTTAAACAATATGTGAATATTTTGTGTTTCATGCACCACTATTATTACCCTCCATAAACTTCCGGTTTCAATACTCCGATATAAGGAAGGTTCCGGTATTTTTCATCATAGTCAAGACCATAACCGACAACAAATTCATCAGGCACTTCAAAACCAATGATATCAGCTTTGATATGGGAAGTACGACCAGTCGGTTTATCCAATAACGTGACGATTTTAATCGACTTTGCTTTACGATATTTGAATAGATCGACCAGATAGCTCAATGTCAAGCCGCTGTCGATGATATCTTCAATGATCAGTAAGTCTCTTCCTTCGACCTGCGTATTCAAATCTTTTTCAATCTTAACCTCTCCCGAAGACCTCATCCCGTCATAACTGGATACATCCATAAAGTCCATCTCCAGGTGTGTTTCTATTCGTTTAAGCAAGTCTCCCATAAACGGCATAGCACCTTTCAGGACGCCAATAGCCAGAGGGAATTTCCCCTCATACTCTTCCGTCAGCTGTGCACCAATTTCCTTACACTTCGCTTGGATTTCTTCTTCAGAAATTAAAATTTCCTTAATTTCGTTATGCATTGTCTGCTCCTCCTACGTGTCTTCCTTTGGCTGTTCATAGTGTATTTGAAGCCATTTTCCCGGCCTCTCATCTTCAAAACCCGCACCCTTTTTCAAGCCGACAAGCCACAGAATCTTCCCGGTTTGATCTGTGACAACCGGCCAACTTTCCCTTAATTCTTTCGGAACCTTCTGGTCAATAAAAATATCTTTGATTTTTTTTGAACCTTTCATGCCTTTCCATGTCATACGATCGCCTGTAAGGCGAGTCCGTACAATCAACGGAAGCTCTACGTGAGCCAAATCACATGTAAAGGTGCAGGCATCCTCTCGCAAATGATTTCCAGAAACCACTTTGGCTGAAAGTTCCGAACCATCAGGCAACCGATATGTATCTCCTATATCAAGCGTGCTCCTAAATGGGACAGGTTTTTCCGGATAGCCGAAATAAAGAGTGATTCTTTCATAATTACGCTGCAACCTTAAGCCACCGGGCCAATCCAGCTTGGCATTAGCAATATTTCGTGTCAAAAAATCAAAAAATTGTTCTTCGTGTATATAAGAAAAATCTTCAGAGTTTTCATCATAAAGATAGTTTAATATTAGATGAAAGGACCTTCTTTGTAAAGCTATCGGAAAAGCTTTGAATGCAGAAATAATAAAAGATACTTTTTTAGGTTTTTTCTCGAAATTAACTACCTGATCCAAGAGCTTTTTTGCCTCAATATTCAAGTATTCCTGATCGTCTTTTACCACTTGACTGAGCTTCCATAAATGTTCAACTAATTTCGGGTTTTCTTCTTTCAATAATGGCAGGATCCTGTGGCGAAAATAGTTCCTCGTATATTTCGTATCATGGTTCGAGGCATCTTCTCTCGGCTCGATGTGATTATCTTCGCAATAGTTGACAATTGTTTCTTTAGAAACACCTAACAAAGGCCGGATAATTTTTCCGCCAGCAAATTCCCTGGTTACAGGAATACCTGTCAACCCCGCTGGGCTCGCGCCTCTTACTAAGCGCATCAATATGGTTTCTGCCTGGTCGTCGCCATGATGTCCCAATGCAAGAACATCAGCTTTCTTCTCTTCCATTTGCTGATGAAAAAAACGATAGCGTAAAGTACGGGCAGCTTGCTGTGTATTCAAGTGGTTCTGTTTCTTATACGTATCGACATCAATAGAAGTTCCAATAAATTCGATATTCCATTTCCTGGACATTTCTTCCACGTATTGCAAGTCTGCAGCGGAGGCTTCACCACGAAGACCATGATCGACAGAAACAGCTATCAGTCTCAACTTCCACTGCTTGCGGATGGTCTTAAAATAATGAAGAAGCGCCATGGAATCCGGCCCGCCGGAAACAGCTACCATAACTGTCTGCTCTGGTTTGAGCATTTGATATCGTTCCATGAATGAATCGACGGCCGTTTTCATGTCCACTTCCACCTCAAGTAGTATTAGTATTTGATCAATACTGAACACCATTATCCTATCATTTGTAGCCATGCTACTGCAAAATATAGGAGCTTTACCAGGCAACTATCGAATATAGGATATAAAAAAGTATAACTGAAATGAAAATCACTAGTGCTTCCACTGATGCGAATGACGTTTTTTCAGCTTCTTTTCTTCTGGAGACACGGGTGCTTTTCATTTCAGGTGCTTTATATTTTGCCGGTCTGCTCAATATTGATGAAAAATCACTTTTCATTTCTCTGCTGTGACCATATCCCCCTGCCCACACTTTTTGGATAAGGGGACGATAAGGCTTCAAAAGTGGTGCTTGCTGTAATTTCTTTTCGAGGGTTTGCTTTGGCTGCGCCCCTCGCTCAAATCGACTCCCATAAGCGATTTCTAACATGACCATCGTGAGGGCAAATAAATCATAGGAAGGGTCGGCTTTCCTTGATCCCCTCTGCCAATAACCCCGGTCGTAGAATTCTGTATACTCTTTAATCGCCCGGCCGGTTTGCGTTGTTCCTCCCACATCAATCAAACGCAGTTTAGGAGGAGGAGTGGTGACAAGCAGATTATCTGTCTTCAAATCTCCGAAAACCCAACCCTGATCATGAAGTTCTTCTAAATCAGTCAATAATTGCAGCATCATGACCCCAAGCCACTCTTTTCCCTTACCCCGAAGAAAACTGGCAAGTTCCGTCCCTTTCAGATATTCCATTACATAGTATGGGAAAGTAATCCCACCAGGAGTCACCCAATCATCTACATCCAACAAAGAAGGCCCAAGGCGTTTCCCCTGGACCTTCTGAAAGGTTTTCAGAACATTCACTTCCGTAATGATCCTTGAGCTATCGGTACCAACTTTGAGTGCTGCCTGAACGCCATTTCGCTCACACAAATAGACGACACCGCACGCACCTTCTCCCAGCTTTTGAATGACCTGGTATTTCGTTCCGTTCCATTTCCCCCGGATGATGGTCCCTCGCTTTAAATTAGTAACCAGTTTCTTCGTATGGTTCACTTGCATGTTTCATACTCCCAAACAAGCTTTTTTTGCCGAACTGGTACATTGCTTCTTTCAAGGCCGGGCCAGTAGGCGTTATTCCTCCACTTGCCAACTTAGGAAAGACTTTCGAGATCCCATCCAATTCCGGGGTCCAATCCATTAGCTTTTGAATCGGTTTTGTTTTATTAGGGAAGCAGAAGATGCTGAAGCGATTGTTCCCAGACCTTGCATTCAGACTCAAAGACAAGTCAAAAAGAGCCTCCTTGACTGTAGAAAGCTTCGGAGTCATACTGGCACTCGTATCAACAAGAACCAGCACCTCAAGGTCACACGTTTCCCCGAGGTCTTCCACTACTTCCATCACCTCGCCACGTTGATCAGGCGGCAATTCTTCAAACGTCTGCTTCTCCCCAAGAATCTGCTTCAGCTCCTGGTTCACAACCCCTTGCAACGTTTGTGTCATTGCTTGTTTGGTGACCATCTGTACGGTCTGGGAAAGAGCCTTCTGATATACAATCTGGCTGACACCACCACCAGACATAGCAATCGCTTCAACCTCTTCCAGTCCATCCGGTTGTTCACTTTGATCATCATCCAGTACTCCGATAACATTCACCGTGATACCTTGATTATTTGCGAGAGCAGCAACCGCTACCGGATCTTCCCCCTGATTCGAGCACCCATCCGTCAACAACAAGATTTGCTTCAATGTACCTTTTTTCACTGGATCACCCCTCCTGTTCGTTATCTTCATCATCGCCGAACATCGAGGGGTTTATACCTGCGCCCTGGTTTTAAAAAGTGAAATTATGCCTCCTTTCGTTTATATGGTATTGCTGCCCATTGTGGCTGATTATGGTCCAGCCTTGCTACCAGTACAGTCATGTCATCTTCGATCGATCCACGGGTACGAATCACTTCCTCCAATATCAAATCTGCTACTGCCTGCGGATCGTCTGTCTCTAATTCTCTTATCTTCCGCTTCAGCCATGCTTCGATATTTTCTACATGCTTTGGTCCTTCTAATATGCCATCGCTCATCATAATCAATAAATCCCCAGGAGCCAGCTGTTCACTGACAATTTCAACATCCACATCCTGGATGATCCCTATAGGAAGGTTACTTGATTCTACTTTCATCATTTGCGAGCCACGCTTAATGTAGCTTGGGGTACTCCCGATTTTTATAAATTTTGAAGTAGCATCCTGTAAATCTACTACCGCTAAATCTAAAGTTGAAAATATCTCATCAGTCGTTCGCAGCGCTAGTATAGAATTGATCGATTTAATCGCTACTTGCTCCTGGATACCTGATTGAAGGATTTGTTGTAAAAGCCGCAGCGTTTCCATACTTTCTTCATGCGCACGGATGCCATTTCCCATCCCATCACTGATAGCGAGGGCATACTTCCCCGCACCTAATTCCATCGTTGAATAACTGTCACCGGAAATAAACCCTCCATCCTTGGCGGCATGTGCAACTCCTGTCTCCATGATATATCTCTTCGCTGACTGAAAAGACAGTTCGCAATAGCCATTCGGAAATGGGGCGATATTTTCCTTTGTTACGACAATTGTTTCTTTTAAAATATCAGAAAGCAGCGGAGCAATTAGTTTTGGACCTTCCCCGTGATAATTCCGCACATAAAAAGTAAGATCGATATCGATATTGCCGGCATCAAGGGTATAGATATCGAGCGTTTCTATTTCCAGCCCTAAATGATTCAAGGCATACGTAATCTCTTGCTCCTGAAGTTCGTGATTCTCCCTTTCTTTAGTAATTTCTTTCGCAAAGTCTTCCATCACTTCTGATACTCCGCGAAGCTGATCAGCAACAAACCTCCTGCTCTCCAATACTTGTTTTTTCAATTGTTGATTCGCCTGGTAGAAAGAAATCTCGTATTTCATCGTATCAATGAGCTTTTGTGGTTTGACGCAATATTGGTCCACATTTTTACGCACTAAGCGGCTTGGCTCGTCCCCCTCTTCGAGATCAGTCATCAAATCAGTCATCACCTGATACGTTTGATCAAATTGTTTGGCCCAGCATCTCTCCTTCTTAAAACAAGATTGGCATGTCTTTTCCGTTACGTGGCTTAAGAAATAATCTTTTTCCCGCTGCTCTTCATCATTATCTGTTTGATGATCGATCAGATGGAAACTTTTTGATAACGCACGAAACACGTCCGAAAATTTCTCCACCCTGACAGCAGTTACATCCCGAACTTTTTGCAAATATTGTTCTTGTTCCTGAGAATGCTCCTGTGTTCCCGGTATAAAACGTGACAGCTTTCTTATCCAGCCTTCCGGCGTCAATGCGAACAGGATGATAGCCAAACCGGTCTCTGTAAGTGATGGTGATAGCGTCGATACACTTCCCCCATATATACCGATCAGTAATGTACCGACAATCAGACCAATACTGACACCAGTTTTCTTCCCTTCTTTCAGCAGCCCCCCCAGCAGCCCTGAAAAAGCAAGCAGACTCATTTGATAGAGGTTCGCTACATTTGCTAGACTCAACACCAGTCCCGTTACAACCCCGACAGTAGAACCTATCGCTGCTCCTCCGATAAAGGCAAGGAATAAAACCAGGTACCTGGAGAATATTTGTTCCAGCGAAACATCCTGGATTTGCCAGCCAATTGTTCCCGTCAGCACGGAGGCCAGCAGAATGATCATACAGACGATTTCTTCATTTTTTAATGTTGCTTTATATCTTTTTGGTGATAAAAGCGGCACACTCTGCATAAATATCAGGACAAGCATCGCGCTTAGTACACCTTCAGCAGCCATAAGCAGCGCGTCGTATGGCTGCCATGCATCCAGTAATGTAAATGCGATGGCCCTTGGAAGGACACAGGCTAAGAATGCCATGAATGGCAACAGCTTCTGATGTTCTCTCCATGTATGTACGATGAAGGCGAGAATCAAGAACGTCAGCATAGCTGTAAATACAAAACCCGTTTGCAGCCATCCATAAGTAGAAGCTCCGATGACGGCAAATAAAACGACAGCCGGTACACGATCTCTTCGCAGCCACCACACGGACGCAATCAATGCGATGACGAACGGGGAGATAGAAGATAAGATGACCGCTCTGCCCAAGAGCAAAGCTATAATCATCAACAACCAGCCCTTGTCGATCAATAAGTACTTCGCTCTACCTTCCGCTTTCTTCTTCACTTTGCTCCATCTGGCTTTTTCTACCCCAATTGTTTGTGAACCCTTTCTCGTTAATGTCCCCAACATCTTCACCACTCCTTCTTGTTGGTCTATTAAACCACATATCTATCATGTAATTTGTCAAAACAAGAGGAGAGCAGTAACAAAAAGTTCGACTGATTTCCAGTTTGAGAAGGACTCTTCTACAAATTCATCGACGCTTATTCGAGCTTTTAAAAACGCAGCCAAGGACCAATCCCTTTACCCACACTGTTTCTACCATTTTCAAAAATTGACAGACTAATTCGAAAATAGAAATCCTGTTGACACTTAATCTATCATGTTGTAATATATTGCTTGTGACTTTGAATCATGACTTTATGGCGGTGTAGCTCAGCTGGCGAGAGCGTACGGTTCATACCCGTGAGGTCGGGGGTTCGATCCCCTCCGCCGCTACCATTTCTTTCTTAAAAGGTTACATAACCAAACGACAAGGCCCGTTGGTCAAGTGGTTAAGACACCGCCCTTTCACGGCGGTAACACGGGTTCGAATCCCGTACGGGTCATCCATTACATTCTTGTCCTGCTGAGGCGGTTTCTTCGGAAGCCGCCTCAGCTTTTTTATTTATATTCATACTCTGTTCCATTTAAGTGTTGATTCTACAGTTAAAGCTCCCTATACTTGAAAACTCAGTTTCGAGAGAAACTGTTTCCGTTACGTTTGTGAGCGTTAGGAGGCTTGCCAGTTCCCCCACAGGAAAGAAATGAATGCGTAATCGTCTTGGGAGACACGACACGCATAAGCAGAACAGCAAAAGGGAAGTGGTCTTTCTTCCCGTTGATGGACTGCTTATGTCGCGAGTGTCTAGGCGATGAAGCTGGAAAGCGAGTAGTTTCCAAGCCACCCCTAACACTTTTTTGGTAAACATCACCACGGGGCATGAGAGAAAAGTATTTTTTACAAAGTAAAAACGGGCTACCATTTCTGGCAAGCCCGTTTTTTTGCACGTCCATGATATATTTACATAGGCAGCAAGTTAGCCTTTTTTAGCACCTCGACCTCCACGTTTTGATTCGGTATGCTTCTTCAAAGAAGCAAGACGCTCATCACTATCTTTCAGAAAGCGATTCATCTTTTGTTCGAATGATTCTGCCGGCTTACGATTTTGCGGCTTGTTATTACGACGCCCATAGTTCTCTTTCGCTTTCTTGATGGAAAGGCCGATCTTTCCGTCTTTACCGACATTAATGACCTTAACCTCCACTTTATCGCCTTCGCTCAAGTGTTCATTAATATCTTTGACATAGTTGTCGGCAACCTCACTAATATGGACTAGACCTGTCTGCCCATCTGGAAGTTCCACGAATGCTCCAAAATTAGTGATACCAGTTACCTTACCCTGCAGCTTGCTGCCTACTTCGATTGACATAAAAAAAATGCTCCTCCTTAAAGTTTCGATAAATGTCCTTCTTTACTATTATATATAAGCAATGAAAAGTGTGTCAATAAGATGGGTCTTCTTCTGGAAGTTTAAAGATAATTTCGCCTTCTTTAGAGAAGAAATAATTCGTCCGTGCAATTTGGAGAACATATTCTTCATTATTCAATAGCTCAATTTCTTCCTTGAGATTCTTTTCTTGATTCTCAAGCGCAATTTTCTGTTCCTGCAGTTCTTCCATGCGCTCCAGCTTTTCATTATAAGTTGCTTGTTGTTTAAAATGATAAGTCAGCATCGAACCCATAATAACCAGGGTCAGAACGGTAAAAAGTGCCAGCCGACGAAACAGACGTTTTTTCTTTCGTTGTTGACGTGCTACGTATGTATCATACTGTTTCATATAATTGGATTCTAATCGTGTCACTTGTTTTTCGGCCATCTACTCTGCCTCCTTATCGTTTCCATAAATTTGACAAGTTAATTATTCTATTCTTTATTGTAACGTAAAATCCTGCCAACGTGTGTAAGTATTTTTTCATATTTTTAGGAAGAAGCTTCCACAACAGGTGAAGCATCAGCCTTACAGGCCACCAAATCACCCGTAACATCAATATGCTACCCGCTAATAAGATGGATGAAACCCATAATACAATAGCTGAAGCGACATTCCATATTCCTATTATCGGCTTTACAATCAAAATTTCAAAGCAACGAAGGAAAAACCGCACCATCGCCATGATCATTCGGATCATCCGCTCAAGGATTCGAGTATAAATACGTTGAACAAGCGCACGGTATGCCGCATACCCACAGAGAACCGAAAGGAAAATATACAGACGCAGCTCACCATAATTCACTTGATATAAAAGAAAAAAGAGAAAGAATGCTTGTAAAAGCCAAAAGCTGATGACAATGGTATAGTTCATCAGCGTCCGTTTTCGGTACAACTTTTCAAATCTTTTTAGTGTATCCATGGCGGCACCCAAATAGATTCCCCCTGCAATCATCACTGCCATTGTGAGGAATTGGGTTGTCAACGTCATTTGAACAGCTTGCTAAAGAAACCTTTAGCTTTCTCCGCATGGTGTTCATCCAGGTATGTCATTTCAAAAACCTTCCCCTTAATTGAAACAACTCCCTGGTCGACATCGAGATTCTTCATTTGCAGATTTTCACCCCGGATCACTAAATAACCCATGCTGGTCTGCAATAAAAATTCTTCATTATCAAAGCTGTCTACTTCTTTAACCCCTGTAATTTCTAAGTTTTTTCTATTCATCATCCTGACGTGATGCTCGGCTTGTCCACGCAAGTTATTCGAATCTTTTTCATAGTATTCCATAGTTCTGATCCCCCTTCACTTAGTACAACCTATGATGAAAAAAGGGAAATTAGAACTCGCGGAATTCTCAGGTGGTACATAGAAAAGAAACCTTAGAAAAACTTGGACTATCGTCAAGTACTTTCTTACATTTTAATCCATTAACAAGTGTAAACTTTCTTAAGGAATGACTCTGTTAAAGGTTGTTGTTGATTCATTAGAGGCCTATTCAACTATAGGGCCGTAAAGTCGAAGACTTGATTTCGAGATACTTCGGGTCCGTTGCCGAGTCAGGAGTAAGGGGCGGCTGGGAAACGATTCGCTTTCCTGTGGGGGAGCTGGCAAGCCTCCTCGGTCGTTTCACGACCTGTGGGGTCTCGCCTACCCCCTTCTCCCACGGGAGTCTCACCGTTTCCCCGCCACCCTATCCTATTTTAGATAAACGGACCGCTACATAAAGATGAAGGTTTCTTCATGGTCCACTAAAAGCCCTTTTTAATCAGTTTTTGTTATAGGAAGATGGGCTAAATACTGATATTTCCGTTACTCTCATTAATGCAGAGAGGTCCGGGAAATTGCGAGACTCCTCGAAAATGCTACGCATTTCCTTCGTGCGGTGTTTATTCAAGAAGCTCATTCAAAGTCCTATGGGAAAATAGTACATGGTGAGATCCCGCAGGGCTTTAGCCCGAGGAAGCTCACCGTACGCCCATGGAAAGCGAGTGATTTCCCGGACCTCCAGAGATTCTCAACGTAACGGAAACAGTTTCTTTCGAAACTGAGTCTTCAAGTAAAGGGAGCTTTACTGTAAAATCAACACGCAGATTTAACAGCATCTTAAGTATAAAAATACCACCTCAAATAATTGAGGTGGCAGACACTAAGACTGATGTACAGCTTCTTCTTTCACAATTTCATATAAAGTGGTTGCTTCGTCTTTTTTGACATTTTCCCGAAGGTTCTTTACCTCGAGTGTCAATACTTTTTGTCCGAACTGAATGACCAATTCGTCTCCAACCTGAATGTTCGTAGCAGCTTTCGCCTGGTTGCCATTGACGGTGATCCGTCCCTGGTCGGCCACTTCTTTAGCTAACGTTCGCCGCTTAATCAAACGGGAAATCTTCAAAAACTTATCTAAACGCATAAGGCACATTCTCCTTTTTATCGTTTTTTTGCATCGTTCCACCATTTCTCCAGCTCATTCAATGTCAATTCTTTTAATGCTGCTCCTTGTTCCGAAGCTTTTTGCTCCATATAACGGAATCGATCCCGAAACTTTTCATTTGTTCCTTGCAAAGCGCTTTCTGCATTGATCTTATAATGGCGGGCAAGGTTTGCGATAGAAAACAAAAGATCCCCAAGTTCTTTTTCCATTTCTCTTGCATCATCTGCTTGCTGAGCCTCTTTGAACTCCTGCCACTCTTCTTCTACCTTGCTCCATACCGGCCCTGATTCTTTCCAGTCAAATCCTACTTTTGCTGCTCGCTTTTGTATTTCCTCCGCCTGCAATAAGGCGGGGAAACTGGCTGGTGTTTGATCCAACATAGATTCCGGCTGCACAGCTTTCTCCTGCTTTTTTATGTCATCCCAATTCGTAATCACTTCTTCCGAAGAGTTTACCGATATATCCCCAAAAACATGCGGATGTCTGCGGATCATTTTTTCCGTTATCGATAATATTACGTCATCGACAGTGAAAAATCCTTCATCTTCCCCAATTTGGCTATGAAGCATCACTTGTAATAGTACATCGCCAAGCTCTTCCACCATCGCTTCATCATCCAGTTTATTGACTGCGTCAATGAATTCATATGCTTCTTCAATCAAATACTTGCGTAATGATTCATGTGTTTGCTTTTTATCCCACGGACAACCGTCAGGTCCGCGCAGTTCCCTGATTACTTCCCGCAGTCGGAAAAATTGATGATTCAAAGCATCTTTTGCCACCGGGGCTACATACACACTTGTCAGATTATCGAGTTCAACAGAGCGGTCCAACTCTTCCAGGGTTACGGTAACAATTTTTTCTTGTTCACTTCCTGCCGCTGTTACTATCGTAACGGGATGCTCTGGTTTTAGATCTTCCAATAAAGCGAGCTTTACTTCTGAGGCGATCATAGCGTCATAAACCTGTGAAAAAATGATATGACCTTGATACTGCAGCTGGAAACGATCAAATGAGGTTGCATCGATAAATTGCATCCCTTCGACAGGATCGATTCTGAGCGCTGTATACAGATCATCGAGGTAGCTCTGCCCTCCGGCAATTTCTACGTTCAACTTGCCCTGGTCCTCTTTTTCAAGCAGCAATTGAACGGTCCGTTCTGCAAGCATAGGGTGACCAGGCACAGCATAAATGATTGACTGCCCTGATGCAGCTTCCATTAACTGTTGTACAATTTGATGGTAAACCTCCTCGAACTGATCGTGCGCTTCATAAATTTCATCAAAGGTTTGAAATGAAATTCCTTCTTTCTTCAGTTCCTCAACGACTGGATGATGTTGTGTCCTCATATAGATAAATTGTGATTGATTAGTCAATTTCTTGTAAATTCCGAGGGGAAGTTGATTGATATCTCCCGCTCCCAGCCCAATCACTTCAATTGTATTCATTTGTGCTTCCTCCTTGAAAACCATTTATCCAGCAGCTCTCCAGATGGAATTTGCTCCAATTCTTCCCTGGAAAAAGCCATGACATTGATTAATATCATCAAATAAACAAGCCCTCCAATGCCAGCCAATGTCAATGTGAACAGTAATAAGATACCTCGTGATTCAATCGGCAGCCAATAGGTTTCCAGCATACTTACACAAACGAGAAACGCTGTCATACCCGCCAGGGCTGTGAGGACTTTAAAAAATGGCAGCTTACGCCAGGCAGACGGCCTGAACCTGCGACGCATCAGCCATAAATTCCAAGCCAGTACTACAATGGCTCCACTGACCGAGGCCCAGGCAGCACCGTGCAAACCGAATATAGGCACGAGCAGCAAATTGCCTCCCCACTTCACTGCCGCTCCTGCCAGTATAACTCCTGCTGTCTGATAAACAGCATCCACCCCCTGAAGAACAGAGGATGTAGTAATCGCTATCGAACTGAACAGGATGACTAACATCAATATTCTTAAATAGGTTTCCCCATGATTGTTTTGGTAAAGAAGTTCATTTACATAAGGAAAAATCACGATTAATCCCACTGTAGCACCAGCGGCTAAGAATAAACTTATCTTCAACGCTGAATGTAAATGGTTATGAAATTTATCCGGCTGCTGCTTAAGACGCTGTTTAGTAATCGTTGGAATTAGAGCCAGAGCAAGTGACGAACCTAGTACAATGCCGAGCTGAATCAGTGGCTGGCCGCGATCAAATACCCCTTTCATCACTTTTGCCTCATGTGAAGTAACTCCATAGCTTTCTAGCGCGGGAACCAAGGTAAAAGCATCAGCCAGTTGAATAAGCAGCAAAAACATATAGTTCACACTAATGAATAAACCGTATAAGAAAACTGTTTTGAAAAAATAGCTGTAAGGGAGTTCTCTATGTACGCTACGGCTCCATAACTGCCGTTTTATTAAAGCTGCACCTAGAAAGATAGCAGCAATCCCGGCACCAAAAATTGACGCGATAGCTGCCCCGGTACCGATGGCGTAAAAATCAGATTGTTGAAGCATTAAAACAGCGACTATGATGATAATGCTCACGCGCACCAGCTGTTCCAGAACCTGTGATACAGCAGTGGGTTTCATATCACCCGTTCCTTGAAATATCCCTCTAAACAATGAAGTGAACGGTAAAACCAGGAACACATAGGCACTTGCTCTTATTGGATCATGTAAGGCGGGGTCTCCCATTAATCCGGCAATCCTGCCAGCTTGAGTAAATAATAATAAAAATAATAATAAGCTTAACAAAAATATAATGCCAAATACCGGTATGAAAAAAGAGCGTAAAGCCAACTCTCGTTGCTGGTCCCTGAAATCTGCCACCATTTTAGATACTGCCACCGGAAATCCATATAGTGAAAGCATGATTGCAATTCCAAGGAAAGGGTAAACCTGCTGATAAATATAAAAGCCCAGATCCCCTGTAATATTTTGAAGTGGAATCCGGTAGCCTGCACTTAATATTTTACTGAATAGTCCTGCCAATGTAAGGATGAATGCACCCTTGAAAAATTGTTTAGTTTCCATATTGTCATTCATGTTGGAACGCCTTCCCATCATAACTTCCATTCATTATAGCACAGGAATGTTGCCTGCATCACATCTCAGGTGCTGCAGGGAGTCAAGGCCATTTAAAAAGCCGTATGACGGCATTATGGTCATACAGCTTCTCCCAACACGTATCGAATAAATTCGCGTACTATTATTCCATTTGACGGGCGAGAAAGCTTGCAGCTGTCTCTACAGACTTCGCTTCCACATCTCCTAATGCCGGCCCTTCTTTAGAATAAATGACCACACAACCGATTGGATCTCCTTGAGCAATGATCGGACCTACGACATACGACGCCAGCTCTTCTTCCCGGCCCTGTACCAATTCTACCTGGCTGGAGTTTTTTTCTGTTACCACAGTACGATTATCAATGGCTTGTTCAATCTTCGGACCGATATGTTTGTTCAAATAATCCTTTTTAGACCCTCCGGCTACCGCAATAAATTCATCCCGGTCGCAAATGAGAACCGGCTGCCCTAACGAGTCAAATAAAGCATCCGCATATTCCTTCGCGAAATCTCCGAGTTCACTGATTGGTGAATATTTTTTAAGTATGACTTCACCTTCACGATCGACGAAAATTTCTAAAGGATCTCCTTCACGAATTCTCAGAGTTCTACGAATTTCTTTAGGGATAACCACTCTTCCAAGATCATCAATGCGACGTACAATTCCTGTTGCTTTCATAACTGAGAAGCCTCACTTTCCTTGATGATTAGTCTTAATATTTTTGGTGATAAGGTACAACAAAAATACAGTTGATGACTTTAGTATGAATCAACAATAAAAACCTATTCACCTAAACAATGGTTTTATAGCAATAAATAGGTGTGAAATCATAAAAAAGGAGAAGAGCTACAGCCCTTCTCCCCATTATTAATATATCAAGCAGTGGATACTTCTCGTCTCATTTCGGGCAGTCTTTGCAAGAATTCATCTACCACTTCGTAGCGACGTACATACGTCTTTTTATCCCATTGGAATGTGACTTTCAGCTTCTGGTCTTCTGTCCCTAATTGAACCATCCGGCCATAGCTGTTAGCGAGGTCGAATAATTTTGCTCCATCGATTTCCTGACTGGCTTCTGCTTCCATCACTAATTCAATTTTTCGCTTTGTTTCTGATACAGCTTCGATGCGTGCTTGTTTTGCATGCATCTTCATCGAAGAAACAAGGAATAAATTCTCCACCTCATCCGGATAGTCTCCAAAACGGTCAATCACTTCATCCCTTAAGTCATGGATATCTTCCACGTTTTCAATCGCCTGGAATTGTTTATATATATCGATTTTTTGTTTTTCGTCGGCAATATACGTATCAGGCAGATAAGCATCGATTTGCAAATCGAGTTCTGCCTGGAATGGCTGGATTTCTTCCGGTTCTTTACCCTGTCTTTTAGCTTCGATAGCATCCTTCAGCATTTGGGAATACATATCGAAACCGACCGAATCAATGAACCCATGCTGTTGCGCACCTAGCAGATTACCCGCTCCCCGGATCGATAGGTCACGCATAGCAATTTTGAACCCGGACCCTAGCTCTGTGAATTCCTTGATTGCCTGCAGTCGTTTTTCAGCGACCTCTGTCAGTACTTTGTCTCGTTGATAAGTAAAATAAGCATAGGCGACACGGTTAGAACGACCGACACGGCCTCTCAATTGATACAATTGACTCAGCCCCATCTTATCTGCGTCATAGACAATCAATGTATTGACATTCGGGATATCCACCCCGGTTTCAATGATTGTGGTACTGACCAGTACATCGAATTCTCCTTCCAAAAAGGAGAACATGACATTTTCTAATGTGGTTTCGTTCATTTGCCCGTGCGCAGAAGTAACTCTTGCCTCAGGTACGAGTGCAGAAATTTCTTCTGCCATCCGCTCTATATTTTCTACGCGGTTGAAAAGGAAAAACACTTGTCCGCCTCTTGCCATTTCACGCTCGATTGCTTCCCGCATGAATACCGGATTGTATTCGAGTACATAGGTCTGGATTGGAAACCGGTTTTCTGGCGGTGTTTCGATGACGGACAAGTCGCGGACTCCCAGCATCGACATATGCAAGGTTCTTGGAATCGGTGTCGCAGTCAGCGTCAACACGTCGACATTGGTTTTCAATTGTTTGATTTTCTCTTTATGCTTAACGCCAAAGCGCTGTTCCTCATCAACAATCAATAATCCGAGTTCTTTGAATTGAGCATCTTTGGATAACAGTCGGTGGGTGCCTATCACCACATCTACTAACCCTTTTTTCATTTGATCGGTTGTTTCTTTTTGTTGTTTTTTTGTACGGAAACGACTTAACAAACCGATATTAATAGGGAAATCCTGGAATCTCTCCTGGATTGTTTCATAGTGCTGCTGTGCGAGGATAGTGGTGGGGACAAGAATCGCCACCTGTTTTCCTTCCGCAACAGCTTTAAAGGCAGCACGGATAGCCACTTCTGTTTTCCCATAACCAACGTCACCGCAGAGAAGCCGGTCCATCGGACGAATTTTTTCCATATCTTCTTTAATTTCTTCGATACATTGCAATTGATCCTGCGTTTCCTGATATGGAAACGATGCTTCAAATTCCCGTTGCATTTCACTATCTTCCTGGAAAGCATGCCCTTTTGAAGCTTCCCGCTCGGCATACAACTTGATCAAATCATCGGCAATATCCTCGACAGACGATTGTACTTTACGCTTGACTTTACCCCATTCGCTACCGCCAAGCTTATAGACCTTAGGTTCTTTGCCTTCAGAACCGACATATTTTTGAATCAAATCTATTTGCTCGATTGGCACAAACAGTTTGTCGTTACCAGAATATTTGACGAGCAGAAAATCTTTATGCACCCCGTTCATCGTCAGGGTCTCGACGCCAAGATACTTTCCGATTCCGTGGTTAGCATGAACGACATAATCGCCGACCTTTAGTTCTTGGTAATTTTTGATACGTTCAGCGTTGGATAACTTTTGCTTCCGTTTCGGTTTCGATGTTTTCTTTTTGAACATTTCATTTTCCGTAACGACAGCAAGCTTATGCAATGGCAATTCAAAACCACTGCTGATATTACCTGTTAAAATCGTCGGCTTGGAAACGGGGAGGGTGACATCCTGTTTACTGATGACCGCTTCCATTCCATAGTCATCAAGCACAGATTGTACCTTTTCCGCCCGCTCGTCATTAGGTGCCAGGATCAATACAGAAAAATTCTGTTTTTCCCATCGTTCCATTTCATTTTTCAATAGATTCATCTGACCATGGAATTGCTGCATCTGACGACAGGATATATTGACGACATTTTCCGGCTGTGTGTTAGGAATATGACGCAAGAAAACGGACAAATATAACTTTGGATGTTTGATATTAGACCATACATCATGCCAATCATAAGAGATAGAGAGGTCCCGGACAATTTGATTAGCTTCCAAAAGACTCTGATACCACTCTGCTTCTTCCTGGTCCAGTCGCTGGGCAGTCTCCTGGATTCTGCTCATTTCATCCACTACTACAATGCCATCTTCCGGCAAGTAATCTAGTAGATTAGCGGGTTTTTCATAGTAGAAGTTTATATATTTATACATTTCCTGAAAGCGCTCTTGCTGATTAAGCCGTTCCAGATCATGTTCGATTACTTCCGTCAACCGGGACTTAGCTTCCGATTTGGTAAGTTTTTTCAGTGAATGACTTAAGGCCTCTCCTAAGCGATGAGAGGCTCGTGTAAAATCTTCTTCAGTTATTAAAAGTTCCGTAGCAGGAGCGATAGTGACCTGATCCAATTTTTCCTGAGAACGCTGGCTTTCGGAATCAAAGGTACGGATGGAATCTACTTCGGTATCGAACAATTCGATTCGATAGGGAAATTCAGCAGTCAGCGGATATACATCCATAATTCCCCCGCGAATACTGAACTCACCAGGGGAAGCCACCATTCCCGTGCGTTCATAGCCCATTTCTACTAAGCGTGTTAAATAATTCTCGACATCTATTTCCTCGCCCACTTCAAAGGGAAGACGGTAACGTTCCCAATAGGGTTTAGGAGGAAGTATCCGTTTTAATGCAGCTATAGGTGTAATCAAGATACCTGAGCCTTGTTTCAACCAATTATTCAATGATTCGATCCGCTGACTTTTCAACTCCGGACTCGCAATGGCAATTTCCGAAGCGATAAGTTCGTTGACCGGATATAAATGGACCTTCTCATCCTCAGCTATCTCCTGTAAATCTTCATACAATTGTTGTGCCTGGACCAATTGGTGGGTAACAAGCAAAATAGGACGTTCCAACGACTCGTTTACAATGGAGACGAGCGCACTGCGGGCAGATCCCGATAACCCTGATACCATTTGTTCTTGCATACCGGAAGTAAAACCGGAAGCTATGGAATGGATATCATCTTGGCCATGCAAATATTTCTTTAATCCTTGCATTAACGATTCCTCCACAATTATCGTTCTCACCAATCGATGACCCTTGTTTTTGAATCCCGATGGTTTATTGAATGAAAAAGTCTAATTCATGATATTGGGGATTTTGATCAAGTGCCTCCTGGCAATTATCGCAAATCGTTTTTATGCGTAGGTCTCCATTGTGTTGGAACTCGATCATTTCTTCTCGTTCCTGTTCCGTCAACTTGCCAAGACCAAGCATATTCTCATCTGCTATTTCCTGTTCTAATTTCCCCACAGTATTATTACAATGACGGCAAACATAGATGATCGACATCGCACAACCTCCTATTTAGAGCAATTGTGCATAGTTTGACCGTCTCTCGTGTTATTTATACGATTCATACAGTTTATGACCAGCCGATTTAAGACATACCAATCTCTCACTTTTAGTACTGGCAAAGGTAATTATTGATTGAAATCATTCATCACTTCCTGGAACGGGCGCTCAAGCCACGATTCACATGCCTTAGCTGCATTATCAATGCTTTCCTGCACAGGAGCGAGCTGTTCTTTATCAAAAGTACCCAGGACATAATCAACGACCGACATCGGTACATCAGGGCGTCCGATCCCTACACGAAGCCGCTTGAAAGATTTATCCTGGAAATGGTCGATGATATTACGAATGCCATTATGTCCTCCATGTCCACCTTTCTGGCGGAGGCGGATTTTACCAGGAGGCAAATCCAAATCATCATAAATGACGAGAAAGTCATCAATATCAAAATCATAATAATTCGCAAATGCCCGGACCGCTTCACCGGAAAGATTCATATACGTTTGAGGTTTTAACAGCAAGACCTTTTCCCCGTTGATATGTTCTATCGTATAAAGGGTTTTGAATTTTTCTTGCTTCAGCTCCCAATGGTTATCAGCAGCCAAATGATCGATGACCATAAAGCCTATGTTATGTCTCGTTTTTTCATATTTTTTACCAGGGTTCCCTAAACCCACTATACACTTCATCTTTTCAACTTCCTTTTACAAATAAGTACTTATATTAGCATTATAGCAAATTTAAAAGCACAAGCGCTTTGCTCATTTTCAACGAGCTTAAGATAGCATCGTCGTGGTGCTTGGCCGCAAGAGAAACTAACTTAAAACCTCCAGGGTGCAGAAGCTTGAGCCAGAATAAATTCAACGAAAATAAAAGGGGCGCAACAAAATGTCACGCCCCCTGTATACTTACGAAGAATTACTCTTTATCGTTTTCTTCCTCTGATTCTTCACTTTCATTCTCGGCACCAACCAATTCAGGTTCTGCATCTGCATCATCAGTTTCTGGTTCTTCCGGCATTTCTTCCGGTGGAGTGACAGAAACGATCGTTTGGTTTTCATCATCCATAATTTCATAGTTACGGCCTTGCTTCAAGTCGCTGACCATGATACTGTCTCCGACTTCCAGTTCAGATACATCGACTGTAATCTCTTCTGGAATATTATTTGGCTTCGCACGGACTTGCAGGTGGTAAAGAGGCTGCTGTAGTACTCCGCCTTCTTTTGAACCAATTGCTTCTCCGTCCAGGCGTACTGGCACTTCGACGTCCATTTCCTGAGCCATGTCGACAATATAGAAGTCTGCATGAATAAGCTCGTCCTTAAGCGGATCGATCTGATATTCATGAAGCATGACATCTACTGTTTTATTACCTTCTACATCCAGGGAAATGATTGCGTTTCTTCCCTCGTCACGTACTGTTTTCAATAGTTCGATGCTATTGACAGATACAGTGATCGGTTCCTTATCTTTACCATATACAACAGCAGGTACATTGCCTTCCTGGCGTAATTCCCTACTCGTTGATTGTTTCAAATCTGTTCTTTGATTTGCTTTTAATTGAATTCCCAAGTTAATCACCCTCCATTGAAATAAAAACCATCTATTTAATAATGTTTCCCTTTCGCTGTCTGAGCTAAACCTGTTTTTCTATTATAATCAGTCGAACAAGATACTAATGGATTTGAATTCATGCACACGGATGATTGCTTCACTGATCAATGGTGCAATGGATAGTTCTGTTACTTTATCAATTTTCTTGTCTTCACCAAGCGGAATCGTATTGGTGACAACCAGCTCTTTTATCTTAGAGTTTTCGATCCGTTCAATTGCAGGACCAGAGAGTACCGGGTGGGTACAGCAGGCATAGACTTCTTTCGCGCCATTCTCTACTAAAGCATTGGCAGCAAGCGTGATTGTACCTGCGGTGTCAATGATATCATCAATCAGAATAGCCGTTTTCCCTTCAATGTTACCGACGATATTCATCACTTCAGAAACATTCGGGCGCGGCCTGCGTTTATCAATAATGGCAATCGGCGCTTTCAATATATCAGCCATTTTTCTGGCACGGGTAACGCCACCGTGATCCGGGGAAACGACAACTACATCATCGAAATTTTTCTCTTCGAAGTACTCAGATAGAATCGGAACTCCAACAAGATGGTCAATTGGAATGTCGAAGAATCCTTGGATTTGCGGCGCATGCAAATCAAGCATCAATACACGTGTCGCCCCTGCTGTTTGTAGCAGGTTCGCTACAAGCTTAGCAGTGATCGGTTCACGAGAACGTGCTTTACGATCCTGACGTGCATAACCATAGTAAGGCATCACGATATTAATTGTTCTCGCAGACGCGCGCTTCAATGCGTCAATCATGATAAGAAGTTCCATGATATGCTGGTTTACTGGAGCACAGGTGGATTGTACGACATAGACGTCACAGCCCCGGATGCTCTCTTCAATATTAATTTGAATTTCTCCGTCACTGAAAGTCGTTACAGAGCATTTTCCTAGTTCCGTTCCAATATTGTCCGCGATTTCCTGCGCCAATGAAGGATTGGAATTCAATGAAAATACCTTCAAAGATGGATCCTTATAACCAGTTGCCATTTGAAATACCCTCCGTTAACCTTTTTTTGAATTTTTCATTTTAGAAGCGTAGCCTTCTTTGTTCGTTTGACGAGCCCGTGCAATCGAAAGTGCTTCTGCCGGCACATCTTTATTGATGGTGGACCCTGCAGCTACATAAGCTCCTTTACCCACCGTTACAGGAGCGATCAAGTTCGAATTGCACCCAACAAACGCATCATCTTCAATCGTGGTCAAATGCTTGTTGGCGCCATCATAGTTGACGGTAATCGTTCCACAGCCGATATTTACTCCGCTGCCTACCTCTGCATCACCGATATAACTCAAATGGGAAGCTTTACTCTTATTACCGAAAGCAGCTTTCTTCACTTCCACAAAATTACCGATCTTCACTTCGTCTCCTAAATTAGATTGCGGACGAATGTGTGCAAAAGGACCAATTTGAACGCGATTTCCGATATTACTGTCGGCAGCTACGCTTTGCTTGATGACTGCACCAGCGCCTATACGGCAGTTTTCTATTGTAGTATGCGGGCCAATGATGGCATCATCTTCAATCTCTGTGTCACCATCGATCACTGATCCGGGATGTATGATAACATCCTTGCCAATCTTTACATCCGGTCCAATGTAAGTATTATCTACATCGATCAAAGTAACCCCGTTACGCATATGTTGCTCATTGATGCGCTGTTTCATTGTTTTTTCAGCCTGGGCGAGTGCAACACGATCATTGACTCCCAATGTTTCTGAAAAATCACCTGTTTGGTAAGCGCTGATTTTTTCTTGCTTATCTTTCAGGATTTCAATGACATCTGGCAAGTAGTATTCCCCTTGTACATTATCATTGGATACATTTTGTAAGGCATCAAATAACGCACGGTTATCAAAACAGTAGGTCCCTGTATTGATTTCCTGGATCTCTCTTTCTTCATTATTTGCATCTTTATGTTCGACGATTCGTTCGACTTCACCTGTTGCCCCACGGATAACACGGCCATAGCCGGTTGGATCGGCAGCGTGAGCAGTCAAAACTGTCGCCAGCGCTCCCTCTTGATCATGATGATCAATCAATGATTGTAATGTCTCACCTGTTAATAAAGGAGTATCTCCACAAACCACAAGCGTCGTACCTTCTTTGTCTGCGAGGATATCTTCAGCCTGAAGAACCGCATGTCCTGTTCCAAGCTGCTCCTCCTGGATGACATAGTGGCTGTCTTCACCTAACTGATCTTGAACTTTCTCAGCCCCGAATCCTACAACTGTAATCAATTCACTTAAATCCACTTTGTTCAATTGATCTACAACATGCTGCACCATTGGCTTGCCGCATACAGGATGCAAAACTTTGTATAGTTTAGACTTCATCCTTGTACCCTGACCAGCCGCAAGCACAACGGCATATCTATTCCCCATGAAGTAACCCTCCATCCTATTTATCCATAAAAATCATATCTTAAAACCATTGTTATTTCAACAATACCCTACTTGAAACAACAATAATAATAAATAGGAAGTACTTCCAAAAAAAGACATGATGAAACCCGGTAAAAACCGGGTATAAAAAAACAAAATAAAGAAGCCTAACTCCTGTGAAGTTAGACCCCCTGTTGTCCCGATATTCACTTATGAAGCGCCGGCTTCTTCATACTCTACTTCTGCTTCACCAGCACGGTGGTATTCTTCAAGTACAGCGTCTTGAATTTTTCCACGAGTGTTCGAGTTAATCGGATGTGCAATGTCCCGAAACTCTCCATCAGGCGTGCGCTTACTTGGCATAGCTACAAATAGACCGTTGTTGCCATCAATGACACGGATATCATGTACGACAAACTCCTGGTCTAAAGTAATAGAAGCAATTGCTCGCATTCTTCCTTCAGTATTCACGCGTCGCAGTCTAACGTCAGTTACTTCCATTAAAATTCACCACCTTTTTCCTATAAGAACTTATTACATAAATTCCACAAAACGGCAAAAATTCCTTCTTTATTTAATAAAAAAATTCCACCTTTTATAAATTTAAAAAAATTTAATAACATTTCTTATAAAAAAACGGAACCCCAACTGTTGGTATAACAGGGATTCCGCTTCTAACATGTTGTATTTAAAAAATAAATTTTATCATGTAATTTTATCTAGTAAATTTCCATTTGTAACCTTAATTTGTTTATTTCGATCATCAACATTAATGATTTGGACAAGGGACAAATAATCATGAACAACACGTTCTTCCTCTTCATCTTCAGCCTCCGCCAAAACCCCTATCCCTGCGGTTATGGCATTGAATTCCTCAAGCAGGTTTTTCATGCCGGCAATCGTGCCACCAGCTTTCATAAAATCATCAATGATTAATACACGTGAATTTTCCTGAAGACTCCGTTTCGTCAGTACCATCGTCTGGATTTTTCTTGTAGAACCTGAAACATAATTGATACTTACCGTCGATCCCTCTGTGACTTTAGGATCTCTGCGGGCGATTACTACAGGTACATTCAAATAAGAGGCCACAGCATAAGCAAGTGGTATCCCTTTTGTAGCTACGGTCATAACTACATCTACTTCTTTATCTGCAAACGCGGAAGCAAACAATCGGCCAATATTCCTTACCGTTTGTGGTTCACCAAGTAAATCACTCATAAACAAGTAACCGCCTGGCAGCAGCCGCTCAGGATCTTCCAAACGATTACATAACTGCTTCACGAAAGATTCACTATATTCTTTCGAAAAATGCGGAATATATTTCACCCCACCGGCAGCTCCTGATACTGTCTGCAGGTATCCAATGCTCTCTTTTTGGAACATCTGATTAATGATACCTAAATCTTCACTGATCGAAGACTTGGCAGCCTGATACGTTTCTGAAAAGAATGGTAAAGAAACTAACTCTCTAGGATGATCTAATAAATATTGGGTCATTACTACAAGACGTTCGCTTCTTTTCATAAGCACACCTCAAAATCCGAATATTATCATCTAATAATACCAGATTCATACGGTTTTGATCAAGCGTTCGAACGATATCCTAACATTCTGACTAAGTATACTTCATCACAAAAACCCTTCAGACTATTGAAAATACGATGAGCTCTAGTCTCCTGGCGTGCGAGTGAAAACACGGTAGGCCCACTTCCGCTCATTAATACAGCATCCGCTCCTGCTTGTGCCATTTGTTCTTTAATCTGACGTACTTCAGGGTGAAGATCTAATGTCACTGATTCAAGAACATTACCGACGTTATCGCACAATTGGCTGAAATTCTGCTGCTCAAGCGCATCAATCATTAGCTCTGTATCAGGGTGGATAGCATTTTCTCCATTATATTTTTTATAGACGGTGGCGGTGGAGACGCCGATTTCCGGTTTGGCGAGGACTACCCAGCAAGAAGGGGGTGCTGGTAATTCCTTTATTTGTTCACCACGGCCTGTCGCAATTGCTGTCCCCCCATAAACACAAAAGGAGACATCGGAACCAATGGTGCTTCCTAAATGAGCTAACTCATCCATGCTCAGTCCCAATTCCCATAGGCGATTGACGCCACGCAAGACGGCGGCAGCATCACTACTTCCACCAGCAAGTCCAGCCGCAACTGGAATATTCTTTTCAATGAAGATCCTTACTCCAGCCTCCAGATTATATGTATCCTTCACCAATTTAGCGGCCCTGTACGCCAGGTTTCGGTCATCATTAGGGACAAACCGGCTTTCCGATTCAATAATGATGCGATCTTCTTCTAATAACTGGAGCGTAATCCGATCCGCTAAGTCGATAGTCGTCATCACCATCTCCACTTCATGGAAACCATCATCTCTTTTATATAAAACGTCCAGCGAGAGATTTATTTTAGCCGGCGCTTTTTCATACACATACATTGCTACACCTACTTTTCCTCATCATTCCTATATGAGATTGTACCACATTTCATTTCAAAAAAGGGAGGGCCCGTCAGGACCGCTCCCTTATCATTTGTTCCTGAGCCTTTTGGATGGCATGTTTCACCATGTTTCCGGCATCGCGAGTCGTGATGCCACCCCACCCTTCTTTCTGTACCTTGTCGTAAAAGCCAAGTTCTTTCGCTATCTCTTCCTTCATACCATCGGACATGATCCCTCTACGTCTGCTCACTTGTGTGCAGCTCCTTTCGAAAAAAGCTTTATTACGACACTTATAGCATATGAGTCTGGACGATACTCATTCAGGGACTAATGGGTAAAAAGAGCAAATATTGCCTGCATGACATCAGGCTGAAAGACTTTCCCCTCTGTTTCCCGGCATAAAAAAAGAACAGTAAACAATGTTTACTGTTCTCCGATAGCCAGTTTGGTCATCTCGTCGAAGCTTAATTCAACCGTTTCTGTAAGTACATCTGCATAGCTATAAGATACTCGTTCAAAAGCATTTTCCTCTTGGTCAAGCTCGACAATGAATACCGAAGGGTATGTTTCAGCCAAGATGCCGGAACGCTGGATCGTTTTCCTCCGACCCCCATTTGCTGTCAAAGTCAATCGCTTACCAATTTGGCCTTCAAGGGATTCTTTTATTTCGAATAACGTTTTAGCCACTACACTCCACCTCACTGTATATAAATATAACACAAGCCATCGATTATGTCAAATAAAATCTTATATTATACCAGTATGACAAAATTGATGTCAACAAAATAATTACTTATGTCATGATATCTTTATTATTCCTGAAAAAGGAAATTATATGTATAAAAAATAAAAACGCTCTCTGTCTCAAAACTCACTTGGCCAAAAACGGTAATCAAAGGCATTCTTTGAACGTTTAAGCCAGCAACATTTCGAGACAGTGCGTTTTTATATTTCAGGTGTAGTTTCTGATTCCGCTTCTGTCGCTTTTTCTTCCTCTTCAAGCATTTCTAATGACCGGTACGGCATACCGACACGAAGCAACCCACGCGTTTCCACACCACCCAGCCCTTCTTCACCAGTCAGCGTATTCCGCAGCACTTCACGGACATTGACTTTATCCATAAACGAGGTATAAGCAATACGTGCAACGATATATACAGGATCCAACGCATGGATATTTATCCTTTTCGGTGAACTGGCATAGTTCGCCCCAGCCTTAATCAACGATTCAAAATGAGACTGGCAAGCTCCTGCAAATACCACCATTTGATCAAGATGGGAAGTTTTACTTCTAATTTCCCGTACCGTATCAACGAAGTATTGGGAATGCCGGTATGCACGTAAATCACGAACAGTACCCTTATTTTTAGAAAAAGAATCATGTCCGGTAATTACTACGATATCCGGTTGTATTTTATCTAATAGCGACCCAATCTGCAGTGGCATTTCCTTTTCATCCATATGGGTACCGTGGACCTGAAGTCCAAGCTGTTGGTAAAGCTGGATGCATTTTTTTAAAAAAAGCTGGTCTCCATCAACGTGCAGGACGCGGGGGGATATTTGAAAATAGTTATTTTCGTGCTGGTAGCCATTGGTTGATTCATGATCCCTTTTTTCTTTAAGGAGCTGATAATCCTGGCGAAACAAACGATAAGAATAATCCTCCTGGACCTTTACCTTCTTTTTATGCTGCCGATATTCTTCCCCTGTCACCTTTTTCAAATCAGCAAGCGGCGCATCTGCTTCAAGACGGAAATCTTCCCCAAATAGAAGAACACGGTCTCTGCTGACAGATTGTACGCGGAATAAGAGATCATGGTTATATGACCTGCGTGTAACCAGGTCCCCTTTGACAATCATGTTGCCACCACCTCACACATATCACTAACATAGCCTATGTGAAAGGCGTGAAGTTGTGTATAGCAAGTAGTTTAATTCGATTCTGGCTCTTCGTAGAGTAAATTAGCGAGAGTTGCGAATTCTTCCATGGTTAAAGACTCCCCACGACGGGAAGGTTCTATGGCAACCGCTGTCAGCTTCTCCCTTAGCTCTTCCTTATCAAACTTCCCTTTAAAGTGACGGGACAAATTATTCATCAAGGTCTTGCGGCGCTGCCCGAAAGTCGCCTGTACGACCGTGAAGAAAAATTCCTCATCTTTCACCTGAACCGGCGGAGTATCTCGCAGGGTCAGCTGCAGGACAGAAGAATCAACATTCGGCTGGGGCATAAACACGGTTTTTGGGACATTCATTACTACTTTAGCTTCCGTATAGTATTGAACCGCTATCGACAAAGACCCATAGCTTTTCGTATTAGGCGATGCAGCCATACGTTCTGCAACTTCTTTTTGGATCATCACAGTAATGTTTTCTACAGGGAGACGTTCCATCAGTAACTTCATCAAGATAGGGGTCGTGATGTAATAAGGAAGGTTAGCTACGATTTTTAAACTTTGCCCAGGTTCAAATTGCGTACGTATCACTTCATGGACATCCGCTTTTAAAATATCATTGTTAATGATTGTTACATTTTCATAAGGGGAGAGCGTTTCTTCTAAAATCGGCACCAACCGCTGATCGATTTCAAATGCCACGACACGGTCGGCATGCCTTGCCAGTTGTTCTGTCAACGCTCCTATCCCCGGCCCTATCTCAATGGCGCCGGAGTGGTCATCCACGCCTGCGTGCTGAACAATATTCTCTAATATATTGGCATCGATTAAAAAATTCTGTCCCAGGCTTTTCTTGAACGAAAAGCCATATTGATTCAGAATCTCTTTCGTTCTCGTCGGGGTGGCAATCGCCTTTTGGTTACTCATCTTTTTCCTCCTGTATCAACACTTCCATCGTCTGTTCGAACTCTTGCTTAGAAATATGAAACATATTAAGCCGCTTCAATAACTGCTTGCCATTCGTTTTACCTATGTTAAGAAGCTCTCCCAGCCTGTCCCTTCTATAGCCTGCGCGAGCTCCACCTAAAAGTCCATATGCTATTAAATCGGTTTTGGTTATCTCAGTTCCTGTTATTTCAGTCAACTCATAAACAGACGCCAAAGCTTCTTGAATCGCTTCTACGGTAGCATGTTCAATTCCAAGTCCCTTATCAAATTTGGAGCGGGCCTGGTCTTTTGGTAAAAACGCATGCTTACAGCCAGGAACTGCATCAGAGATTATCGAACGGATTCTCTCACCTGGAGCATCAGGGTCAGTAAAGATGATTACGCCCCGTTTTTCTTTGGCATGCCTGATTCGTTCAATGGTTTCTTTATTGATAGCAGATCCGTTCGATTCAATGGTATCCGCCTCAACAGCCTGCTTTACTTTTGCAGTATCATCTTTTCCTTCTACTACAATGATTTCTTTAATTTTTTTCAACCTGTATTCCTCCGTGCACTCGCACTGTTTAATTGTTTTCAGCATACCACGAAACGATTACAAAAGAAAAAGCAGAGGAGCGATTCCCCTGCTTTCTTGTGCTATTACTCAAGGATTTTAACCTGGACCGTCTTTCTCCCAAAACTTAATGCATCACTTTTCGAAGACATGAACAAGTCAATCTTATTTCCGTTGATTGCTCCACCTGTGTCTCCAGCGATGGCATTTCCATAACCCTCAACCCATACTCGCGTACCTAATGGAATGACACTTGGATCGACCGCAATCACCTTAGCGTCAGGATTCGCTTTCAAGTTGATGCCGGTTGCAGTAATGCCAGAACACCCTGAACAGCTCGCCGTATAGGCAGTAGCGCTCATTTGCAGCGTTTTGACTCCGGTATCGGAGCTGCTCCGTGATACTGTACTGTCACTATTGTTACTGCTTGATTCAGCTTTACTGGTATTATTGGAAACAGTGGTCACTTTTTGCTTTTCCGGCTGCTTTGTACCAATCGCCACAATTCTATTTTTGCTGTCTTTCTTATTTTCTTCTTTAATTAGTTTACGATCGACTTCTTCACCGTTTTTCAATGTCACTTCATACTTTTTAGTGACAAGGCCTTTTTCACCATCAGATACGACCTTTCTTTTTCCTTTCAAAAGAGAACTATCCTGTTTGGTTACTGTTGAAAAGTCAATTTCTTCTTCTACCACATCTGTAACTTTTTCTATACGTGTGATATGTATTGGAGTCTCACCATCAAGTTCTTTGGACTTCTTCGGTTTCAATTCATCCAGTTTCCCAAGTTCGATTTTCTGGTTTTCAAGAAAATCACCTACGGTTGAAGCTGTCGTCCATACTTTTTTCTTCTTCCCGCCATCATTGATGGTAACCTGGAACGCTTTGTCTACTTCAATATTCATATTTGCTTTGATAGGAGCATCCTGCTTATGCGAGACCTCATCACGATCTTTAAAACTGAGGTTTTGTTCGTCGAAAAATTCTCCTACTGTTTCTGTAGTTGTATAATATTCTTTTTGTTCACCATCAATGACTACTTGAACCGGTTGGGCAGTTTGATAATCTACTTCCATCCCGTCAGTTAAAGCAGTATTTTCCGGATGAGATAATTCATCATATTCTGAGATGTCTATGTCTAGTGTTTGCAGAAGTTCACCAACTGTATTTTCATGTGTGCGTACTTGAGTTGGTTCACCGTTATTATTCACGATGACTTCTGCTTTCGTTGCTTCATGAGTTAAAACACCAAGTAAGGCAAACAATACGACGCTGCTAATAATAGTCACAACCATCGTAGTTTTCGAAGCTGGCAATAACTTAGAAAATATTTTTTTCATGCCTTCTTGCCTCCTTTTTGATAAAAAGCCTTAACAGATAAATGCGAATCTGCAAAAACCAAGCCAGCGGCCCGTTTTCACAATACCCAATATACACGTCCGAGAAATGAAATAACATAACAAGCATGTTACAATTCTCATACATTTGTATAATAAAATAGGTATAAATACCCTTTATTTCAAAAAATGACATGGATACGACAAACTAACCCAATATTTTACCGGACCTTTTACCTGGTATGACATTAAAAAAACGCCCTTCATTATGAAGGACGGTAAAAATTTCATCTTTACAAATGGATTATTGCTTAATATTAAAGAATTTCATTGCATTTCTAGTCGTTTTATCGCTCACTTCTTCCAATGAAACGCCTTTCAATTCAGCAATTTGTTCTGCTACTAATTTGACATAAGCAGGTTCATTTCGCTTTCCACGGTTTGGATGGGGAGCTAAAAATGGACAATCGGTTTCTACAAGTAAGTGATCGAGATCAATCGCCTCTGCAACTTCTTTCGGTCGTTTGGCATTTTTAAAGGTTACTGGTCCTCCCAGTGAAATCATAAAATTCATTTTCACACATTCTTCAGCAATTTCTACAGAGCCACTGTAGCAATGCATGATACCACCGACTTCTTCTGCTTTTTCTTCTTTTAAAATATCCACGATATCCTGAGTCGCTTCCCGGTTATGAATGATGATGGGCATATTCACTTTTTTAGCTAATTGTATCTGTTTACGAAACACTTCTTTCTGGACATCTGCCGGGGATTTATCCCAGTGATAATCCAGTCCCATTTCGCCTAAAGCCACTACCTTAGGGTGGGAAGATAACTCTTCAATCCAGTCCAGGTCGGTGTCTTCCATATCAATAGCATCTACGGGATGCCAACCGACGGCAGCATAGATATTATCGTGCGACTCAGCGATTTCAATCGCTAGCGGGATGGTTTCACGGTCGAATCCCACTACCACCATATATTTGACGCCTTCCTCATTGGCGCGCTGAATCACTTCCTCGCGGTCTTCTTCGAATTGTCTGGCATTTAAATGGACATGCGTATCAAATAACATTGTTACTACCACCTTTTCAAATTACTTTATTAGAAAAACCTGGCTTATCGCCAAGTCTTTATGGGAAAGCAGTGTTTCTTATACTTTTATCCTTTAACATAGTTAAACTTTCTTAAAGTGCAAGCAAAGGGAAAGCCATTTATCAGCTTTCCCTTTTTGAGGTTCTATTTAACTTTCGCACCATTTTTCAAGGTTTGGTCAATGGAAGCCAAGGCCAGTTTGCCAGTTTCATCTTCACCAGCTAAAATCATGCCCTGGGAAAGCTCGCCGCGAAGTTTGACAGGCTTCAAGTTGGTAATACAAATTACTTTTTTACCTATCAGCTCTTCCGGTTTATAGTGTTCAGCGATACCGGATACCACCTGGCGTTTTTCATAACCTAAATCCAGTTGGATTCTCAGCAGCTTGTCGGCTTTTTCGATTTTATCAACCTGAGTAACCTCGGCTACACGAAAGTCCAGTTTCATGAAGTCGTCAATGGTAACTTCCTGCTGTTCTTCTTTCTTAGGCTCTGGTTTTGCAGGTGCAGGCTTTTTCATCATTTCTTTGATTGCTTGAATTTCGACTTCTGCATCCAGTCTAGGGAAAATAGGATCGTCTTTTTGAACCTTTGTCCCTGCAGGAATCATACCGATTTGACTCAAGCTGTCCCATTGCTTCAATTCCTCTTGTTCGATCCCCAGCTGCTTAAAGATTTTCTCCGGAGTCTGGGTCAAGAAAGGCTGCAACATAATCGCGATATGACGTAAGGATTCAGCGAGGTGTGCCATGACATTGCCAAGACGTTCTTTCTTGCTTTCATCCTTTGCCAGCACCCATGGCTGTGTTTCATCAATATATTTATTGGTGCGGCTGACAAACGTCCAAAGCTGGGAAAGAGCTACCGAAAACTCCATATTTTCCAGGTTCTCTTCTACTTGTGCTTTTGTTTCTTTCGCCAGCTGTTCCAGGTTTTCATCATACGGATCTTGCCCGGTTTGGAAGGCAGGTATTTCACCATCAAAGTATTTACTGATCATAGCCACCGTACGATTCAACAAGTTCCCTAAATCATTGGCGAGGTCATAATTGGTACGTTCGACAAACCCTTCCGGTGTGAATACACCATCAGAACCGAATGGTACTTCACGAAGCAAGTAATAACGCAGTGCATCAAGACCATAGCGGTCAATCAGTTTGACCGGATCCACGACATTTCCTTTTGATTTGGACATTTTACCGTCTTTCATCAAAATCCAGCCGTGAGCAAAGACCTTCTTTGGCAATGGCAAGTCTAAGGCCATCAGCATAATCGGCCAGTAAATGGTATGGAATCGTACAATTTCTTTTCCAACCAAATGAACGTCTGCCGGCCAATACTTTTGGTAGCGTTCATCCTGATCCGTACCATAACCAAGCGAAGTGATGTAATTGCTGAGTGCATCAATCCATACATAAATGACATGCTTGGCATTACCAGGTACTTGGACACCCCAGTCAAATGTTGTACGAGAAACCGCTAAATCTTCTAATCCTGGCTTAATAAAGTTATTAATCATTTCATTTTTGCGGCTTTCCGGCTGGATAAACTCTGGATTTTCTTCATAAAAAGCCAGCAGTTGATCGACATACTTGCTCATCTTGAAGAAATAAGATTCTTCTTTGACCTTTTCTACCGCTCCCCCACAATCCGGGCATTTTCCATCATCTAATTGACGCTCGGTAAAAAAGGATTCACAAGGCGTGCAATACCAGCCTTCATACTGATCAAGGTAGATATCTCCCTTTTCAAGCAGGTGAGAGAAAATCTTTTCAACAATGTCTTTATGGCGATCTTGGGTGGTACGGATAAAATCATCATAAGAAATATCCAGCTTTCCCCAAAGATCCTTGATTCCAGTTACGATCTCATCTACATAGGCTTGAGGGGTCACGTCTTTCTCTTTCGCTTTACGCTGAATCTTTTGACCGTGTTCATCCGTTCCAGTCAAATACATGACGTCAAACCCTTGTAATCGTTTATATCTAGCCATCGCATCCCCAGCTACAGTAGTGTAAGCGTGGCCGATATGCAGATTACCACTTGGATAGTAGATTGGTGTTGTAATATAAAAGGTGTTTTTTTCTTCAGGCATCCTTTTCCCTCCTCGACTATATTCGAAAGACTATGGTTAGTCTTCATTGAATAACTTTCCGTATCTCCTTATTGTATCGATTTATATAGAGGATTTCCATTCTTAACAACAAAATATACCGAAGAATACAATTTAGAGGCAAAAAATTAAAAGTATCACCAACATTTTTTACTTTTTTTGTCGAAACACCCCCATATACTGACAGAATTTTGTCGAATGCTATTGGCGGAAACCTGGTTAAGTTTTTGTGGTAATTGTAATATTTTTTCAAAAATGTTACATAATTCAATTCTTTGATATCCGAAGAATCCCAATATGGATTAATACATTAGTTAATAAATACTACATGTAGTATCCTTGATAGTTTGATGTAATTGGTAAATTGGAAAATTAAAGAATTGACATAGCTGGGAAAGGTTGGTACTATAACCTTAGACAGATGTCGAAATCTGGCGAAAATTTTTGATTGAGGGGAGAAACAAAAATGAAATCTACTGGTATTGTAAGAAAAGTTGATGAACTTGGACGCGTGGTTATTCCGATTGAGCTTCGTCGCACATTAGGAATAAACGAGAAAGACGCATTGGAAATCTATGTTGATGACGATCGTATCGTACTTAAGAAATACAAGCCAAACATGACTTGTCATGTTACTGGTGAGGTATCCGAGGACAATCTTTCCCTCGCGAATGGCAAACTGGTTCTAAGCCGTGAAGGTGCGAACAAACTGATGAAAGAAATTCAAGACAGCATGAAATAAAAAAGAAAGAGACCTACACAAAAAGAGAAAGGTCTCGACAAAAAAGCACGGACTGAACCGACTGGCAGCCCGTGCTTTTTTATATTTCATATAGCCAGGGAAACTCCAATAATACACAGACTAATCCCCTACATGATAGGCCTGGTATACTTCACGCTTAGGAAGCTTACGCTCACTGGCTACTTGCTTTATCGCTTGTTTACTGGAATAATCTTCTTTGATGTAATGTTCGACATGCTCGATTACGGATAAACTGCTCCACCATAAATTATGTTCCGCTACTTCTTCTTTGTTCCCTTCTACTACAATACAAAATTCTCCCCTGAGCTCATTATTCTCCGCCCACTCCATCGCTTCGTCTAAACTGCCACGCACATATTCTTCATAGCGTTTCGTCAACTCTCTGGACAAGGCAACCCTTCGATTTCCAAACACACCCTGCAGTGCTTTCAATGTTTCTTTCAAACGGTGGGGTGATTCATAAAACACCATTGTGGAGCGAAATCCCTTTATAGCTTCCAATTCTTGATCCCTATCTTTTTTCTTCCTTGGAAGAAAGCCATAAAAGTGAAAATGTTCCGTTTCCAAACCGGAACCGATCAACGCGCATAAAGCAGCGTTCGCTCCTGGAAGTACAACGACAGGGAGGTGGCGAAGAATTGCGGCTTGAATAAGATCATATCCCGGATCAGAAATTCCAGGCATACCCGCATCGCTTACTACGGCAAGGTCCTGGCCATTTTCCAAGACATCCATCAACTCGTTTTCCCTGACATGTTTATTATGCTCATGGTAACTGATTAAAGGAGTATGGATATCAAAATGGCTTAACAATTTTTTTGTATTACGAGTATCTTCTGCCGCAATTTTAGCAGCCTCTGTTAAAATGCGGACAGCTCGGAATGTCATGTCCTCAAGATTACCAATCGGGGTTGGTACAATATATAGGGTGCCATATTCAGACGTTTGAAAACTTTTTTGTATATCCATTTATACTCCCTCATTTTTTAAAGCAATCAATGCTTCTTTTTTGGAACGGCTCCATTGTTTGATTTGAAACTCCCTTTGCATCGCCGCGGTTTTCGTATTAAACCTTTCATGAAATACTAACTCGAAAGGGCCGCGTCCTCTGGTGTACTTAGCTCCTTTACCGCTTTCATGCTTAGCCAGACGCTGATACAAATCATTAGTGTACCCCGTATATAGGGTGCCGTCTTTACATTTCAATATATAAACAAAATGATCACTTGCCATAGATGATCTTCCTTAGTTCATCCGTATATTTTCCTTCATCGGTAAAGGCATAAAGAGGCGGGAGGATTTTCAAATCGGCATTGCCATCTCTGATCCCTTCCACTAACAGGACGTTAGCTTCCCTTCCCATTTTGGGATATACCAGCCGGAGCCGCTTCGGTTCAATCCGGTACTTCCGGAAAAGGGTCAATATATCTGCCATCCGTCCGGGTCGATGCACCATGGATACTTTCCCCCCAGAACGAACCAGTTGACTGCAGGAGCGGACGACATCTTCAAGGGAACAATATATCTCATGACGGGCAATCGTCAAATAATCATTCAAATTCTGCTCTTTTTTTCTTGGTGTAGGGAAATAAGGAGGATTACAGGTGACTAAATCAAATTTATTGTTGCCATAGCGGGCAGGCATATCTTTTAAATCTCCATGAATCATTTCTAATTGTTCGTTCAATTGGTTCAGTTCTACATTACGCACCGCCATGTCATATAATCGTTCCTGAATCTCTACACCTGTGATGGAAGCTTTGGAACGGCGGGACAGCAATAATGGAATTACGCCATTCCCCGTACATAAATCAATGATTTTCCCCTTCTTGATTGGGACATAGGTGAAGTCAGCGAGCAAAACCGCATCCATGGAAAAGGCAAACGCAGTCGGGCTTTGGATGATTTGCATCGTCTCATCCGCTAATAAATCATCGATCCGTTCATCATCTTTCAATTCAACCATTTTCTTCTATTCCTTTCTTACTCATATCTATTTTAGACTCAGTTATCTTTTAATGTTGATATTTATCGGTTTGCTGCTAAAAAAACAACTTTTCAAAACAACTATTATAAAAAGAAAGCCTCTCCTTATGGCAAGGAAAGGCGGTGTTCTGTTATTTTTTCTTGTTTAGGAAAGATAGACAGAACAAACAATCTTCATCTCTTGGACTACCAAAATGTAAGTTGCAAATATGGAAACCTTCTTCATAAAGCCGGGCAAGGTTATCATAACCTTCCCCTACATAAGAGTCCTTGGAATGACTCTTTTCCTTCGATGTCTTTTGCTGGGCAGGTGCTGCTGCTTCCCGATCCAGCCGTTTCCTTAAATGGTGATTCTCCAGGGATAAATGCTGGTTTTCCTCTAAGAGGTGAGCCAACTGTGTTTTCAAATCACCTAATTGCTGATAAAGCTCTCCAATTTGTGATTCTAAATGGGATACTTGTTCAAAAATTTCTTTCTTGTTCACGCTTCCTTCCACCCCGTCATTCTGTGGCTTGGGTTGAAACGGCTCCTTCATCAATCAAATCCTGCAACGTATATTCCAGGGTACGTTCAAGTTCAGGAAATTCAATTTGAACAAGACGTTCCAGCATATTGATTCCAACTACTTTTCCTTTACCCATAGAAGTGGTAATCCGCTGACCAAGGTCAGGGAGTTCACGTTTAGCTGCTTCATAGTCATCATTTTCATATTTTAAGCAGCACATCAAACGCCCACATAATCCGGATATTTTTGCCGGGTTCAGCGAAAGGTTCTGATCCTTTGCCATTTTGATAGATACTGGTTCAAAATCACCAAGGAATGTGGAACAGCATAACATCCGTCCGCAAGGTCCGATGCCTCCAAGCAATTTTGCTTCATCCCGGACACCGATCTGGCGCAGCTCGATTCTGGTCTTAAATACGGAAGCCAAATCCTTTACCAGGGTCCGGAAGTCGACCCGGCCGTCTGCAGTGAAGTAAAATATCACCTTGTTACGGTCAAATGTATATTCCACATCCACAAGCTTCATATCAAGCTTATGGTCTTTAATTTTCGCTTCACAGACAGTATAGGCTTCTTTTGCATTTTCCTTATTCTCAGTCACCGTCAATTTATCTTTTTCATCTGCGATCCGGATGACTTTTTTCAAAGGCAATACAATATCTTCCTCATCAACCTGCCTGTTAGCAATGACGACTTTACCGAATTCAATACCGCGGACTGTTTCCACGATTACATAATCATCGGTTGTCATCTTAATGTTCCTTGGGTCAAAATAATATATTTTACCCGCTTGCTTAAAGCGGACGCCTATCACTTCGATCAATTATGATCACCTCTTCAAGTGAAGTGTAAGTTGTTCCATCACAAGTGTAGGATGGACATTCTGATTTATCTTCCGCTTCGCCTCAAGGATCGATGATAAGCCTCTTACCGCGCTTTCGCGAGACCAGGACATGGACATTTGCTCCATCCTATCTCTTTCTTGTGAGTAAATGATGGCCTCTTCTCTTTCCAACTCGTGATTGATCAAGTCTTTAAACCAGAACATCAACAAGTCTAAACCGCGTTGAAGCTGTTCTCTTTCCTTAAAATGAGGCATCCACTGATGATTGATAAATAAAAGCGCTTCATTGGGTTTATTGTTCAGCACTTCTATTAATTGTATCACTAATTTTCGTGCATTAGCAAACCAATCATCGGCGTTAATTTCTAATGCTTCTGATAAATTGTTAGTCATTTGAGAGAGTAACTTCGCAGTAGATTCACTTACACCTTCACCGGTAAGTTTTTCTTCGACATTTTGAGCGTTGAGGGGCTGGAATGCCATCAATTGACACCGGGAACGAATTGTATCAAGAATCGCATGACTGTTTTCAGTCAGCAGCATGGCAGTCGTTTGTTTACTGGGCTCCTCTAAAAATTTAAGCAGCCGATTTGCAGCGTTGACCGTCATTTTATCTGCACTTTCAACAATATACACTTTTTGATTCGATTCAAGGCCCGTATAAGTGAATTCTTTTTGGAGGTGAAGAATTTGATCTTTTTTTATCGACTGCCCATCCGGCTTAATCCAATGGACATCAGGATGGTTTCCAGATTCAATTCTTTTACATGCATTGCATTGATGACATGGCTCTGCTCCTTCTCGGTTTGAACAAAAAATCGCTTTCGTAAATAACAGGCTTATCTCTCTTTTTCCAGTCCCTTGTGAACCCTGAAAAAGATAGGCATGTGAAATACGGTTCTTTTTAAAACTATTGATCAGCATTTTACTGACCAGGGGCTGGATCTGTTTCATGTCTTCCCATGTATGCATAATGATTCCGTCCTTAAGTATACAAATTGATTAATAAACCCTTGATTTCCCCCACAATCCCTAAGATGTCAATCGACCTTTTTTCTTGATCGACCACTGTATCCGTCAATTCTTTCAGCTTCTCATCGATTGAGTCGATAGTGGTAAGTTTCCGGGGTTGTCCATCCATATTCCTGCTGTGTGAATGCTTCAGGTTCATCCCGTGCTGGACAGATTCTTGAAGAAAGTCTTTGATCATTCGCTTATATTTTGCTAAATCCCGAAAGGAACGATGTCGGGCGACACGTTCCCCTTGTGCAGTGATATCTTTTATTAATTTTCCCAACTCCTGCTCTTTTAACTTTTGGTTTTGGGACTGCACGAGTGCATCAAATTCCTTCCGTCCTTTTACATTAGTGGAAGAGGGTTTCTGCGCGGCATCTACTTGTGCCCGGGTATCCTGGCTGATTTTCATTATGATAAAACCCCTTTACACTAAAATTGGAAGTAAGATTCAACTGGTAATATAAACACGGTAGCACCACCGACTTCCACTTTCACTGGTTTAGGTATATAGGAATCTGCATTCCCACCCATTGGAGAAATCGGTGCTACCATCTGTTCCCTTTGACTGCAATTATCTTTAATAATTTCCAAAGCCTCATCGACAGACTCATCATCGCACCCGATCATTAATGTTGTATTTCCAGCTTTCAGGAACCCACCGGTTGTAGCTAGTTTTGTCGACTGAAAATTATTCTCTGCTAATGCATCTGTCAGACGACTACTGTCTTTATCTTGAATAACCGCAATGATCATTTTCATAACGTTGCAGCCTCCTGTTTCCTTTTTTTACATTATACCAAATATCACCTGTCCCCATTACTGTTTGGCAAATAAGAGTGCAGTTTTGCTAAGACATCCTTTTGCACAGTTTCGAATGACTGAGAGGCATCGATGACATGGATGCGCTCCGGGAACTTCCTGATCAATATTTGATAAGCTTCATAAACGCTTTGGTGGAAATCCAGATTCTCCAAATCAAGCCGGTTCTGCTCTCTCCCCTTATTAGCAGCTATTCTCTGAAGGCCTTCTTCCGGTGAAATATCAAAGAATAATGTAACATCAGGCATGCAATTTTCAATGGCAAATTGGTTAATTTGGAATACTTCTTCTATGCCAAGTCCCCGGGCATGACCTTGATAAGCCAGACTGCTATCGACAAAACGGTCGCATAGAACAATCTTGCCTTGTTTAAGAGCAGGTAATACTTTCTCGACCAGATGCTGTCGTCGTGCTGCAGCATACAGTAAAGCTTCTGTTCGCCCGTCCATAGCCGTATGTGCTGGATCTAAAATGATCTGGCGAATTTTTTCTGCAATTTCTATTCCTCCTGGCTCCCTGGTGGCCAGTACATCATATCCTTTTTGGTGTAATTCCTTGGAGAGCGCCTGAAGTACCGAAGTCTTCCCGGCACCTTCTCCGCCCTCAAACGTAATAAATAATCCTTTCACACTCATTCTCCTCAAATCTATTGAAAGATGCTAACTCCTGTTTCTATCTGTTCATTGTGGAAACGGGCACCCTGTTCAAGTAATAACCTAATCAGTTCTACATGCTGTATGGTAATCTTTTCCCCTTTAACTAATAATGGAATACCTGGCGGATAAGGTACCACAGGTTGTGCAGCAACCTTATCAACTGCCTTCGACCACTCCATAAATGTGGTTTGCATCGTTTTCATATCTTCATAAGAATATAACAATTCCTGAATTTTGGAAGGGAATAAGACCCTATCCTTTATTGTAGCATGCTTTGAAGTGGTTTTTAATTGCTCATTTACAGTAGCGATACACTTCTTCAGCTTGGGAAGGTTAGCGTATTCTCCAAGACCCATAATAAGCAGTACCTGATTAGCATCCGCCAACTCTGGATATATTCCTGTTTGTTCTAGTAAGTCCGCCAATTGGAAACCTGTCCACCCTTGATCTGCATGCAAAACTATTTTTAGTGGATCATCTTGATAACTGACCGGTAAAACCGTCCATCCGTTCCCTTCCAACAGGACTCTCCTGACATTTTCTGTATGATCAAGCGCTTTTTCTACATTTTTTTTAGTTGTATTAGCTAAAAAATGCCGGGCTAAGTCCAAACTTGCCATCAGCGGGTAGGAAGGACTGCTGGACTGTACCACTTGAAGAAAATAACGTAATTTTTCCAGATTGATGCGACCTTTTCGCCCATGTATAAACGAAGCCATCGTCATAGCAGGTGCCATTTTATGAGCGGACTGTACCACGACATCCGCCCCTGCTGTCAAAGCTGGTGTTGGAAACGGAGGACCCAGATGAAAATGTACCCCGTGTGCTTCATCTACCAGCACTGGGACATCATGTGCATGGGCTGTTCTAATAATGTTTTCTATTTCATAGGTTCGACCAAAATAATCCGGGTAAGTCAGAATCAACCCTTTTGCCTTTGGAAAACGGGCTAATGCTTTCTCTACCAAATCCACTTCCATTTTGCTGTATCGCTTTGTATCTTCCTCATAAGCGGGGGCCAAAAAGACGGGCTGAGCCCCGGCTAATTCCAATCCGTGCAAAATTGATTTATGACAATTACGCTGGACAAGAACTTGATCTCCCGTCTTACACACAGATAAAATCATGGCTAAATTTCCCCCCGTGCTACCATTCACTAAAAAATAGGAGAAATCACTCTTAAAGAAATCGGATGCCAATGTCTGCGCTTGTTGAATTACACCATGAGGGTCATGCAAGTCGTCCATCCCTGTTATCTCGGTAAAATCGAGGGAGAGGATAGAACGGAAGTCTTCATATCCTCGTTCTGAAAATATTCTTCCATTTTTATGGCCTGGAACATGAAAAGAATCGTAACTATTGTTTTTATAGTAATGCAGCCTATCGTATAGCGGTGTTTCTGTTTGATCAAGGGGCATCGAACTTCACCTTCTCCGTGCAATTGAAAAATCTACTCCATCTTACCTAACTCATGGGTTGATTACAAACAAAAAAAGATCTTCGCTTCTTTGCAAAGATCTTTTTAATTTTATGAATGTATTTTAGTTGGCGTGATATTCTTCAGCTTATCGATGTAAAAAGAATATCTAGCATCGCCTGGTTCTGTTTCCAGAATTTCTTTTTCACAAGATTCACAAATGAATAATTGATAGATATGAATGCCTTCTGTCGTATTACGATCACATATGCCACAGCGGTTGATTGTTTTCATCTTTCCACCTCCATGGCATTAGTATGTGCAAATCTACCATCTCTTATACTATTTTTTTATTGATATTTTGAAAGAGAGAGATGATTTAATAGGATCCATTCCCCAACGACCCTGAATTCTCCCAAACATATCGGAATCAAGTCTTCGACTTTACCGGCTAAAACACTTTTCGCTAACAGAATTTTAATTTACAAGCAAAAACCCGGAAGCCTTGGAAGACTTCCGGGTTTCTTGATTGCCTAGCGGCGTCCTACTCTCACGGGGATAAACCCGACTACCATCGGCGCTGGAGAGCTTAACTGCTGTGTTCGGCATGGGAACAGGTGTGACCTCTCCGCTATCGCCACTAGACCTTTATGATG
>NZ_JBIEKI010000025.1:0-41719 GCF_043497085.1 Halobacillus sp. B23F22_5
AATTTGTATAGTGAAAGTTAAGGTTATGGTTGGAAAAATATTGAAAAAGAGATCGGTCATAACTCTCTTTTCGCAACACTCATTGTTAGCTTGACGGTTATGGGGAAATTGCGAGACTCCTATGGGATTAAAGTAGATGGTGAGATCCCGGAAGGCGAAGCCTGAGGAAGCTCACCGTACGCCCATGGAAAGCGAGTGATTTCCCGGACCTCCAGAGGTTCTCAACCGTAACAGAAACAGTTTCTCTCGAAACTGAGTCTTCAGCAAAAGGGAGCTTATATGTAAGAGCAGTACAGAGGTTTAATAGTGCCTTACCTTAATTAGCTTCTTAATTGTTATTTCGCTATCAATAAGGATAAATCCTTCTTCACCCAGACATAGGAAAAGGCCCGATCTCCTCCCTATCCATAGACAGATATTAAAGAGAACGGACCTATTTATTACTTTTCTTATTTATTTTTCATACGGTCATCTGCTGCTCGTGAGCGTGCTTGTGCTTCTTTATCTTCATGATCAGCGAATTCTTGTGAGAATTCAACATCACGTGCATGAGCTTTCTTCGCATACTTAGGAGTTTGCGGAAGTGAGGAATCGTTTTTCCCATTCGCTTTACGATGATCATCTCTACCCATTATTTCCACCCCTTTTCCTTTTTCATTAGGGTTATTATATGTAAGCTACAACAAAATAATCGGATGCTCACTTTTCCTATTTCTATATTGTTCTCCTTGAAATTCACTTACATATTAGTGATAATTATAATAATTGCTCTCTAGGGTTCCGCATGCTTAATTGGTCAGGTCCGAGAGGGAGCGCACAGCGAAGCTGTGACACGGAGGGACAAAAGCCCGGGAGATATCCACAGAGGTATCTCTCTTTTTTTATGAAGAAATGGGGAATGAAAATGAATGGAACATGGTTGAAAGTGGTGCTCGCTGCCGGATTTGAAGTTGGCTGGGTCATTGGGCTGAAACATGCTGATAGTGCATTGGAATGGACAGCTACAGTGATAGCTATGGTTGTCAGCTTTTATTACTTAGTTACTGCTGGACGGACTCTTCCAGTTGGAACAGTTTATGCAGTCTTTGTAGGGTTGGGGACAGCCGGTACTGTACTGTCAGAAATCTTGTTCTTTGGTGTTCCTTTTCAACTTTCTAAAGTTTTATGGATCGGCCTATTGCTTGTCGGTATCATAGGTTTAAAGGTCGTGACTGCAGATACAGCTCAGGAAGGTAGAGTTCAATGAGTTGGATTTACTTAATTGTTGCAGGAGCGTTTGAAATGAGCGGAGTTGTAATGATCAATAAAGTTAACCGTGATCGGAAGCTGACTACCCTATTATCCATGCTTATTTTGATGGCCTCCAGTTTTTTATTCTTGAAACTTGCCATGCAAAACCTTCCGATGGGTACAGCTTATGCAGTATGGACAGGAATCGGTACGGTTGGCAGTACCATTCTTGGGATGGTCTTTTATCAGGAACCAAGTGACTGGAAACGTATTTTCTTTATTACTGTCATTATCATAGCGACCATCGGATTAAGGGTTGTTTCATAAAACAGGCTGCCTCAGTTGGGGCAGCCTGTTTTAATCTTTCATCAATATCCTACTTCGATAGATGCATTTACCATATACATAAGATCGTTTCTGTCATCTTTATCCTCTAAAATGATTCCACTTGTAGTAGCCATCCCACCGTCTACTACTTCCACGGATACTGTGCCATACGGAATAGCTTGTTTGACTTCGCTTTCATCTAATTGACCTTGATCGCGAGGAATAGCAAGTTTGACATTCACCTTCATATTATCTAAGGAGTTTTCGGGCAGAGCTTCTTCAATACCTGGCATCGAGTTGAAGTTGATAGCATCCTGAATAGCTCTCAGGGAAGCTTTTGTAACGTTCTGTCCGTGCACATCGATACCCATACCTGTCTGGATGAATAGAATTTTATCCATAATTTCATGCTCCTTTCGATTCATAATTATTCTTTAGGACTGTCTTTACTTGTCACATATCCGTTATCCGGGATGTTAAATCCCCTATTTAGTCAAAATAATATTTTTGTAATATCCGTAACAATATACTACTCACAGCTAATTTATAGCCTATTCCGGCTGTTATCCTCTTATTTCTCTTTAATAAATAAGGATTTTATTTCCAATTGAAATATATCACTAAATTTGACCTAGTTTTCATCCATAAAGATGGGGTATCAACAACAGTAAGGGTCATCCCGATTCATTATTTTGGGAAAACTTCCAAAAGGAGGTCGTGTATGAGCAAAACGGATAAAGTGAAAGAAAATGCAGGAACAACCAGTTTAGCTGGGGGGCTTACCCTTGCTGCTTCTTCCCTGCTGCTTCCCAAAGTAAGGAAGAAGATGAAAAAAGGGGTGAAGCAATCCACTGAATTTGTGGAAGATAAACTCCCGAGAGTAGCAAGAATCGTAGATCGAGCTGATGACCCTACAGATCTAAAAGAAGAAACACAAGAAGAAATCAAAGATGAAATGGCCGATCAAATGAAAGAGCATTTTAAGGAAAGTATGCAGGATAAAGTAAACGAAGCTTCAGAGAATTTACAGGAAGCTAAAGATGAAAACGCAGATAAAGTTCATTCCAATGCTGAAAAAGTGCAGGAAAAAGCGCAAAACGCATTGCTGAAGTTTCGCGAGAAGTTATCCGGGGTAAAAGAAGCTGGTGAGGACTTTCAAGAGGAAATGAGCAAAAAAACCAATGGAAAGTCTAGTAACAAGATAAAAGGGGTCAATGATATCAAAGGCGCAAATGATATCAAAAGCGCCACAGACATCAAGAGTTCCACCAATATCAAAAGCGCTAATGATATCAAACACCCTTCAAATACAAAAACTTCCAGTTAGGAAATTAAAGAAAGGGGTATTTTATTTATGGCAGTACAAAAATCAACCGATAGCAGTAGCTTGGCAGAGGTTATTGACCGAATTTTAGACAAAGGGATTGTCATTGATGCCTTTGCACGAGTCTCAGTCGTAGGTATTGAATTAATTACCGTAGAAGCACGCGTTGTCATTGCAAGTGTGGATACTTGGTTGCGTTATGCGGAAGCGGTTGGACTATTACGCGATGAGGTAGAAGAAGATGGTTTATCAGACCGTCTATCTGCCCGTACAGACAGTCCTTCCAATTCTCAAAATAACGAGCGTAGTGAATTCAGTATTTAATGGTTCCGGAGTCAGAGCGCTGTCTCTGACTCCAACCTATGTTATGAAATATTATTAAATAAAGGTGAGGGTGATTGTGAGTCTTATGAAAGTAATGGATGAAGTAAATCAATTTTTCACTGAAAATATAGCACCTCCCCATAAGATAATCTCTGTCCGCAAACATAAGGAAGAAGACAGTGAAGAAAAGCAAGCAGGCTGGAAAGCCATGGTCGAAGTCATTGAGGAAAAGGAATATATGAAAAAGTATGCCAATGATCAAATGATTGGCCTTTATGAAGTATTTTTAGATAACAACGCAGAAATCACGGGGTTTTCCAGAATCAGTTTACGATATCGCAGTGACTTGGAAGATCAGCAGTCATCATGATAGCCGCCTGGATCTCCGAAGTTTTAGGAGGATGACGAATGACCGTATTGAAAGAAGCTAAACAGCAGCCCCATATCAATAATGAAGTATATAAACACTCTGCTTATTACCAGGGGCTGATCAAACGTTCACTAAGGTATCTTTCTTCCGGTTATCCGGTGCATTTCACAGGACCATCAGGAATCGGAAAAACAACACTGGCTCTTTTTATCGCCAAACAACGCAAACGCCCTGTCATGCTTATAAATGGAAATAAGGAATTATCAAATGAGGATCTGATCGGGGCTTTTACAGGTTACCAAAGCAGCAAAGTAAAAGATAATTTTATCAGAACTGTCTACAAAACAGAAGAAAACGTTACAGAATCCTGGACAGATGGAAAGCTGCTCGAAGCTGTAAAAAATGGATATACTTTGGTCTACGACGAATTCACCAGGTCACAGCCTGAAGCTAATAATATTTTTCTTTCTATATTAGAAGAGAGAATACTCCCTTTGTATGGAACTAAGAGGAAAGATGCCTTTATCCGGGTTCACCCTGATTTTTCGGTAATTTTTACAAGTAATCCAGCTGAGTATGCAGGGGTATTCCAATCTCAGGATGCTTTATTGGATCGAATGATCACATTACCATTGGATCATATGGATCATCAGGCAGAAGTAACTGCAGTTACGAGTAAAACGAGTTTATCCCAAAACGCAGCTGAGTCGATTGTAAATTTCGTAGTTACAGCCAGGGAGTTATGTGAGAGTAATGACCAGCTTCAAGGGCCGAGTCTTCGTGCTTCCATCATGATTGCAGAAATGGCAGAAAAGCATGACATTTCTATTGATGGTGAGGATGAAGAGTTCCAGGAACTTTGCCTTGATATTACTTGGTTTCCACTACAAACTTGTACACCAAAGGATCAACAGCCAGAAATGAGAGAAAAGCTTTTAGAAGCTTGTAAAAAAATCAAGGTTGGGTGATATGAATGGATAATGAAACAGGAATCTATATATTTTGTGCCATACAAACGAATGAAGAACATGACTTTGGAACGATCGACTTTGAGGGTGAAACACGAAAGGTTTTTACCATTCACTACAAAGATTCAGCTATGGTGGCGGCTGAAATGCCAATGAAAATTTACCACCCGAGCAAAGAGAATTTAATGATGCACCAAAACGTCATATCCGATGTGATGAAAAAAATGGATACAGTGGTTCCAATCAGTTTTGGAAATGTATTTAATTCTAAAGAGGATGTTGTTGCTTTATCAGAAAGCTTATACCCTCAATTCGAAGAGCTATTTCCAAAAATAAAAGGCAAAATCGAATTAGGCTTGAAAGTCATCGGTAAAAAGGAGTGGCTTCAAAAAGAAATCAATAAGAACCCTGAAGTTACAAAGCAGAAACAAACGGTCAATAAGAAAACCGAAGCAGCAGGGTATTTTGATCGAATCGAACTTGGTGAAATGGCATCGAAGTTTTTCCAATCCGTTCAGCAGGATATCGAAAAAGAAATTCACGAAGAGTTAAAAAATATAGCTGTAGCTGCTGAAGTAAATGAACCCATCGGTGAAAAAATGCTATTGAATGGTGCCTATCTCATAGACAGTAACAAGGAAGAAAAGTTTGATGAAAAGGTTAATGAATTACACGATAAGTGGAAAGATAAGGTCGATTTCAAATATACGGGACCTTGGCCAGCATACAACTTTATCAATATAAAATTAAAAGTGGAGGAAAACGCATGATTCATAAGTTATTCACTTCCCCATTGAATCTGGTTGTAAAAGTCGGAGAAAAGGTAAAGGAAGAAGTGGATAAAGAACTTTATGATTTAGATACGATTCAAAAAAAATTAGTACACCTTCAGATGATGTATGAATTAGATGAGATTTCTGAAGAAGCCTATAAACAACAAGAGAATGATTTGCTTATCAGGTATGAAGAAGCAAAAAGACGTGAAATGGAACAATGGAATGAATTGACTAAGCGTTGAAAGTGAGGAAGCACTAATGGCAGAACTAATTTATTTATACGGCATCATACCAACAAACGAAAAATCCACTACACCTCTTCCCTCTTTCAAAGGTTTAGATGACGAGCATGAATTATACACCCTCTCCTTTGATGGGATTGATGCAGTCGTATGTAACTTGGAAGAAAGTGAATTTAACCAATCTGCATTGGAAGAAAAAACATCAGATGTAGAGTGGCTTCATGAAAAGGCATTTCATCACCATGAGGCAGTCACCAAACTGCATGAAAAATATACCATTATCCCTATGAAGTTTAGTACGATTTATTCAGGGTATGAGAGTTTAGAGAGCACAATAAAAGAACATCACAAAAAAATGTCTGATTTGCTTGCATGGCTTTCAGATAAAGAGGAATGGAACTTGAAAATATATTGTGACAATGATGCGCTAAGGGAGCGTACATCTGCTCACAATTTGACTATAGAAGAAAAGAAAAAAGAAATTGAACAAATGTCACCTGGAAGACAATATTTAGAAAAGCGTAAGCTGGATCATCTTATCGATCAGGAACTGGAGAAGGATAAAGAAAACCACTCCTCCCGCATCCATGATCAGTTGGCTTCTTATAGTGAAAAAACGGATATAAAGAAAAATTGGAGTAAAGATGTTACAGGAAGATCAGACGAAATGTGCTGGAACAGTGTCTATTTGCTTAAGGAAACGAAGGTAGAAGATTTCTTAAGCCAGGTGAAGCACCTGCAAGAGGAATGGAAAGAAAATGGTTTCCAATTTGAGCTTACCGGACCTTGGCCCGCTTATCATTTCGCCAAACTGACGTAAAGTGAGGGGGATTCATGGCACAGAGAAAAGAGTTCGAAAATAAAGATGTTGCACTTATTGATATTTTAGATGTGGTTTTGGACAAGGGTGTGGCCATCAAGGGAGACATTATTATATCAATTGCTGGTATCGACTTAGTTTATCTTGACCTGAAGCTCTTAATTTCTTCAGTAGAAACACTTGTCCAATCGAAACTTGACTCAGATGGCCTATTATCCTCCAAACAATTTGATAAGGAAAAGGAGGAATTGGACCGTGTCACAAACAAAACTGGATCATCGTCCTGAGAAAAGCGGCAGAATCAACCTGGATTCACAAGGCGCCGAACAAGGTCTGGCACAACTTGTCCTGACAGTCATCGAACTGCTCCGGCAGCTGGTCGAACGCCAGGCTATCCGGAGGGTCGACGGAGGCACACTAACCGAAGAAGAAATCGAAAGGCTCGGAGTGGCTCTTATGAATTTGGAAGTAAAAATGGATGAACTTAAGGAAATTTTCGAGCTTGAGGATGAAGATTTAAATATCGATTTAGGTCCTCTTGGCAATTTACTCTAACTACTGAGAGCACTTTCAAGGAGGTGTTGAACATGGCAATAGAACAGTCCACTCAATCTAGTAATCTGGTAGATGTACTGGAAACCGTATTGGATAAAGGCGTTGTCATTGCCGGAGATATCCGTGTAGGAATCGCAGATGTTGAACTTTTATCAATCAAGATCCGGTTGATTGTAGCCTCTGTCGATAAAGCGAAAGAAATCGGTATGGATTGGTGGGAAACAGACCCATATCTTACTTCTAAAGCTGCTGAAAAACATCAAGATGATTTAAAAGAAGAAAATGATCAATTGCAAAAACGAATTGATGCGCTGGAAAAGAAAATGGCGCAAGATAATCGTTTAGTATAAATTATTAATTATTTATTATATTCAAGGAGGAATTAATCATGGCAGAACAAAAAACACAACTCAAGGAAGAAGCAAAGAATCAAACTGAGAAAGCGAAGAATGAAGCAAAAGACCAAACTCAGAAAGCAAAGCAGTCCATGCGAAGAAAAGACGTTATGACTGGTACGCTTGTAGGCAGCGTAATTGGAGCCGCAACCAGTCTGCTTTTCGCTCCAAAAACCGGTAAGGAATTGAGAAATGATATTTCTACCCAGACAGGTAATGTAGTAGACAAAAGCAAGCAATTTGGAAATTCCACTAAGACAAAATTTAATGACTTGAAAACCAGCACAACAGAAAAATCTCAGCAGCTGACAAGTAAATTCAAAAAGAACAAAGATGAAGAATCAAATGAAGAAGAAAACAAAGATCAAACTGCAGAAGGCCAGAATGAAGCTGCTGCTACTACAGAAACAGAATCTCCTCAAAAACAGCAAACAGAACAGAACAAACAAGACGGAGATACTCAAGAAAGCAATAACGCAGAGAATAAACAAAAAAACAATAAGAAAAACACTACTCAATCTAAGAATAATAACAAACAGCAAAACGAAGGTGAAACTACCCTAAAGTCAAACGACGATACAGCAAAATAATCCAGGTCGTGAGGAGGTAGAAGGTATGAGTGATGATGTGCTGGCCATGTATGTTAAAGCTGCAAATAAACATGATTTCTCATTAGCTATTACGCTTAATGTAAATGGTGCACTTGTAACAGGAACTACTATTTCCGCCCAGAGTTACTTCAAAAAAGTAAGCGAAAACTTTCAGGACGGAAATGACGTGGCTCAATCATTAAGCGAACAACTACAGGGTGCCAGTGAAAGTGCAGCTAAAAGCAATGATGAGGAAGCTAACTTCATTCACTTGGAAGAAGCACAAGTTTATTGTGGTGACAGCAACCCAACACCATCAAAAGGAAAATTCTTATGGCGAGGAAAGCTGTCTGAAGTAGAGGGCTTCTTTCTCGGAACCATTGCAAAAGATAAGTAATTAAAAAGGATGAACCGTAATTAGGTTCATCCTTTTTTGTTACGTTGATAATTCTTCTAGTACCCCGGTTTCCAGGTGGAACAAGTACCCTGCCAATTCCGTGTCTTTTCCATATTTCTTATAAACAGGATGTTGCTTCATCTTTTCTATCTGTTCTCTGATGTTTGCTTTTACAAGCTCATTCAATTCGTCTTGTGGCGAACGGTTTTGTGACTGAAAACCTTTCCTGATTCCCTTGATCCAACCCTTTAAATAAGGTTCCTCATTTCCATCCTTAGCAGCGGCTACCCCGCCACATCCAGTATGACCTTTAATGATAATTTTTTTTACTTTTAAATGCACGAGTGCATAATAAAGGCTGGCAGCTAAACTTTCATCATTTACATTCACTTGATTAGCGATATTGCGATGAACGAACATCGTTCCTAACGGTGTTTCAGAAATGACCGATGGACTGACACGGGAATCACTGCATGCCACCACAAAAAATTCTGGTGTCTGACCTTCCTTCAACTTATCGAAATAAGCTGGATCCTCTTTCAATATCTTATCTTTAAAAGTTTCGTTGCCCTTCACTAATTGATCAGGAGACATGGAATGACCCCCTTAAGGGCTGTAATGCCTGGTGGAGTGTCAAATACTCTATTTTTTCTCCATATTTTTCTTTCCACCCGGCCCGTTTCAATAAATCCATCACTGGACCTTTCACATGTGCCAGATGAAAATCTATCCCGGCTTCTTTATACTCATCCATTAACTTTTCCAATTCATCGATAGCTACTGCATCAATCGCGTTTACGCCTGAGAAATCAAGCACAACACGGTTGATGTCATCCTTATCGCTGATTTCTTTCCGTAATCGCTCTTCCAGGAAAGCTAAATTTGCAAAATATAAGGAAGCATCGATACGGAAAACCAGCGTATCTTTAAACATCTTTGCATGTTCATATCGATCTACGTTCTTGAATATGTCTTCTTCTTCAATATACCCAAGCTCTGCTGTGTGTGGGTATGCACTGCGCCAAATAAATAACAATAGCGACGCCCCTGCCCCAATCAATATTCCGGCCTCAATGCTGGTAAGCAATGTGGCAAAGAACGTTATGACCAGCACCCACCCATCGGATTGTTTAATGCGGAAAAGGTGTTTTGCTTCTTTTACATCAATCAACCCAAAAACCGCTACCATGATGATAGCCGCTAAAACGGCATTAGGAAGATAATAGAATAAATCGGTAAAGAACAAAAGCGTAAGCATGATCAATACTGCGGTGATTACCGACGCAAGTCCGGATTTTGCACCAGCCTGGTAGTTGACGGCTGTACGTGAAAATCCTCCAGTAACTGGTGAAGCGGAAAAGAAGGAACCGACAATATTAGCAGCTCCTAAACCAGTCAGTTCCTGGTTCGAGTCTACCTTATATTTTTCTTTAGATGCAATTGTCTTAGCTACAGCTATCGATTCCATAAACCCGACAAATGAGATCGTCAAGGCAATCGGTAATAAGGCTGTTATGGAGTCAACACTGAAAGCAGGTAGACTGAAGCCTGGCAAACCTCCTGGAACTTCTCGGATGATACTGACCCCATGCTCTTCCAGGTTAAAGAAATAAACCACTAATGTACTTCCTACAACCACCAACAGTGGGGCAGGGAATTTAGGAAATTTCTTTTTAAAGTAAATCAAAACAATAATACTTCCGATTCCTATCGCGAACGTAATCCAATTGATAACCCCTATTTTTTGGAACGCATCAAATAAAAGCAGGAACACATTTTTTCCACCTTCGAGCTTTACGCCCAACAGGTGTTTCAACTGACTGAATCCAATAATTAAAGCGGCTGCCGAAGTAAATCCACTTATTACGGCATGAGAAAGGAAATTTACGATAAACCCTAATCGGAACAACCCCATACTCAACTGTATGACCCCTACCATCAAAGACAGTAAAAGAGCATATGCTATGAACTGATCCGATCCAGGCTCAGCTAACGTCGACACACCTGATAAAACAAGCAGCGAAACCATTGCTACGGGGCCTACTGCCAATTGACGTGATGAACCCAGAAGGGCATATATGATCAGCGGTATCGTTGACGCGTAAAGACCAATTACAGGTGGCAGCCCTGCCAGCATAGAATAGGCCATGGCTTGCGGAATTAGCATAATCGCTACAATCAACCCTGCTGAAAAGTCACTTTTTAAAAAGTCTTTATTATAATGGGCAATCCAGTGATTGTTAGGCATGAAGTTTTTAAGCATCTAACCCCACCCCAATTTCATCCGTTTTATCAGTATCCTTATAATATTCAAAGGTTGTCCCTAACAAAGGATGGATTTCTTTCCTATAATGCTTGGCAGGGCATTCTTTTACGATAATATGTTTATTTACTTCATTAAGGTCTATTTCTAATGACATTTGGCATAACGGACATTTTTCTCTGGTTCGTATTTTTTTCATGTCCTTTTCCTCCCAAAAGTTTAATCGTCGTCTCTTTATATTTTGATTTTCTTTTTTATTTATACATCAGCTGTTGTCAGCTGGTATGATGGACAGCACAGCGGTTAGGTCCTATTTCTAATTCTTGCTGTCTCTCTTGAGTAGCTTCTTCGGTTCCCCGGTTCAGCGCAATGATTTCTTCAAAGTTCGGAGGAGTTTCAGAGCTTGCAGATTGCGCAACGAACTCGACAAAGTCCTTTTCACTTTGGTTAACCATCACTTCATTCTTACTGCGGATATCGCCTAGTTTTTCTCCAATAAACCCATCTTTATTGATTTCTTCTTCCAAGTCAGCATAGTGGGCTGGCAATACAATGACCTCATCCGCAATTTGCGATACTTTGTTGGAAATGGAATCGTAAAGGTCTTTCGCCCACTCTCTCACCTTTCCACCTAAATCAGGACGTCCCAAGCCACTGACAAAGATCGTATCGCCAGAAAATAGCAGTTTGTCATTTACAAAAAATGAAACAGAGCCTGGTGTATGACCTGGAGTTTTTAGCGCAATTACTTCAAGGGTTACGTTCTCGAACTTAATTTTTTCGTAATTTTCAAGGGGTTTAAAATCAAAGATTGCACCTTCACTCTTCATTAAATAGTAGTTAGCACCAGTCATTTCAGCCAGCTTGCGTCCGCCTGAAATATGATCGGCATGTAAATGAGAGTCTACAATATGAGTGATTTGGACACCATCTTGTTCAGCGGCCATCTGGTATTCATCAACAAACCTGGCTGGATCCACGATAAGTGCCTCATCTCCGGAAACGACCATATAAGACAGGCAGCCTTTTCCGGCACGAATGAATTGATATACTTTCATATCCTCATCTTGATAAACTTTTGTTTTATACAGCTGTTCACTCCACGACTTCATCCCCCCAGCCAGATAGGATGTTTCTAAGCCTTCATCACTTAACATTTCAGCTACCATTTTAGAAGATCCTTCTTTCGCACAGACTACAATAATCTCTTTGTCGGCTGAAATTTTATCTAATATACCCCCAACCCCATCAATCAACTCGAAATACGGGATGTTCAAATATTCGATGACGCTTCCTTCCACTTTCCAGTCTTCGAAATTCTTCACATTCCTAACATCAAAAATAAATATTTCTTCCTTATTTAATACCTTTTCCAATAGTTCTTCACTTGTGATTGCTTTCATAGTCATTTTTAAACGCACCTCTTTTAATTTTTTAAATTACCGTAACCCCTATGGGTATATTACAAAAGAAAACGCTTTCTGTCAACACAAAAAGAATGCCGACGATCGTCAGCATTCTTTTTTAAAGTACTTTATTAAGAAAGTCTTGGGCGCGAAGAGTTCCTGGCTTACTGAAAAATTTACTCGGAAGCGCTTCTTCCACGATTGAGCCATGATCCAGGAAAAGTATTTTATCAGCGACTTCTTTCGCAAAACCCATCTCATGGGTGACTACTACCATTGTCATACCCGTGCGGGTAAGTTTCTTCATCACATCCAATACTTCTTTGACCATCTCTGGATCAAGAGCTGATGTAGGTTCGTCGAAAAGCATGATTTCAGGCTTCATGGCAAGAGCCCTGGCGATCGCCACACGCTGCTTTTGACCACCGGACAAATGGTTAGGATAAGCACCTTTTTTGTCAGATAATCCTACAGTTTCCAATAGTTCTAATGCTTGAGATTCAGCTTCATGCCTATCCATCCCCTTTACTTGAATAGGAGCAAAAGTAAGATTGTCTAATACGGTCAGGTGTGGAAAAAGATGAAAATGCTGAAACACCATCCCGGTTTTGGCACGAATCTCATTCAATGACTTATTTGATATGGGCACCTCCGAAACTTTTATCTCTCCTGCAGTAGGCATTTCCAGTCCATTTAAACAACGAAGGAAAGTGGATTTCCCAGAGCCAGAAGGTCCGATGACAGCCACTACTTCTCCTTTTACAATCTCGGTGGATATTGCATTCAATACCTTTGTATTTTTAAAAGATTTATCAAGCTTCGTTACCTTAATCACTAAAACTCATCCTTTGCTCCAATTTTGCCCCGAATAAGGTCAGTATTCTTACCATTAAAAAGTAAATGACCAACGCCACCGTCAGCGGACCTAAATAGTTGAAGGTATCCGCCGATACGATCTGCGCACGTCTCATTATGTCCATGGCCCCTATGACAGAAACGACCGCTGACTCTTTCAAAAGCGTGATGTATTCGTTCATCAGAGCAGGCAAGATGTATTTGATTGCTTGTGGCAGGATGATTTTTTGCATCATGGTTCGGTAAGGAACATTTAATGCTTTAGCTGCCTCGAATTGTCCCTTATCCACTGCCTGGATTCCAGCCCGGATGATTTCAGACACGTAAGCTGCCGAATTTAATGAGAAGGCAATTACCCCGGCTGCAAAAGCTGTAATATCCCATGATGTCACTTGGGGAATGACAAAATATACATAGACAAGCTGAAGGATAAGCGGCGTTCCTCGGAAAAACGATGTATAAGCATCAGCAAGAACCTTCCATATACTCCGCTTTCCAAGCTTAGCCAATGCAAGCAATACCCCGATTAAAAAACCGATAATTCCAGAAACAATAACAAATTGTAGTGTTACACCTATTCCTTTTATAATGAACGGAATAGATGGCAGGATGTCACTCATGTTGCATACAACTCCTTCTATTTACTCGCCGCCAAACCATTTTTTAGCCAGCTCTTCAATCTCCCCGTTTTGTTTCATCTCTTGTAAATGTTCATTGTACTGCTCTGTCAAATCGCTTCCTTTTGGAAAAGCGGCAGCTGCCCCTTGTACCTCTGATTCATCTTCAATGATAAATTCACTCAGTTCTTCATTTTTTTCTAAGTAACCTTTTGATACAGTAGTTTCTACGATTGCTGCGTCAATTCGCCCTGCTTTCATTTCCTGGATTAGTTGCGGAATCGTATCACGTGCAGTCACCTGCATGCCTTCGACTTCTTTTTTCAATTCATCCGCGGTTTCTTCCTGAATGGACCCCAATTGAATACCGAGTTTTTTGCCTTTCAAGTCATCCACTGCCTTGATATCATCAGTTTTCTTACTCACAATGGCATCATTAGCAACATAGTAGATATCAGAAAAATCCACGGCCTTTTTCCTTTTTTCTGTCGGTGTCATACTTGCCATCACAAAGTCGACTTTATTGCTGTTTAATGCTGCAATCAAACCATTGAATTCCATATTTTTTATTTCTAAATCATACCCCATTTTATCCAGTACTCGCTTGGCAATATCAATATCAAAGCCAATAATCTCCCTACCGTTTGCCGTGTCGATATACTCGAATGGTTTATAATCTGCTGAGGTCCCCATAACTAATGTTTTTTGGGCACTTTCCGCTTTTTGCTCCCCGTCGGCACACCCTGCAAGTAATGCCACCATCAATACTAAAATGATAGCTGAGAATTTCTTCATGTTGAAATAACCCCCTATGTATTTTTATTAACACAAAAGGTATATTAATACATATAACAACCCGTAGTCAAGGGTTATTTTGTGTTATTATTCAATAATATGCATAAAAATAGATTTAAGCTATGTTGTATCCACTAATTGATGAGTTATGCTATAATGAGCAAACAACTTGAGAAGAAATGAGGATTGCAATGCTTAGCTTTGAACAAAAAATATCTATTCTTGAAGAATTCGCAGAGTTAACTCGTAAAGATGTCTCGCTCGGAAGAGTGAACTTTCATTTCTACGGGAGCGTATTCGATAAAACCATTGTTGCTTATCACATCCACCCAAATGGAAATGGTTTTGTTTATACAGGAGACATGGATGAATTTGATTCTAATCAAAAGGGCCTGGTCAATATAAGGGATTATAATGAAAAAGAACTCCGTAATATTGTTGAAGCTTCTATCGCTAACTTATCGAGTGATGCGGAAATATCCCACCAGCAAGTATGGAAAGGACCAGAGGATGAGTCACTACTCCTTGTCCAGGAAGACTATTTTTGGAACATTTATACTGGCGATATGTTAGAAGAAAGTTTTGAAACATATAATGAAGCGGAAGCTTATTTGAAGGAAGAAGGCTTCATCCGCCAATAAGAAAAAGACGAACTCGTTTTAGAAAGTTCGTCTTTTTCTTATTAGTAGAACATTCTGTTTTTAACAGCGGTGACTTGCAGTAGAGATCCCCATGTTTTATGCCCTCTATCTTGTATTCCTGCTATCGCTTCACAAAAAAGGTGCGCAGTAGTCAAAGCATCTCCTAAGGCGGTATGACGTTCGTATACCTTTGTATTCAACATATCTGCGTATTCAATCAGATCTTTTCTGCCTTCTGTAGGATACAAATATTTCAATAAACTGAGGGTATCTACTGCTCTCGGCTTGGGAAATTTATACCCTGCCCGTGACATTTCACATTTTATTAGGGTTAGATCGAACTGAATATGATGACCGATGAGGCAGGTAGCCTTATTTGCTTCCGCCTCTTGAAAAAAACCGCTGATTGCATGATAAGCAGCTGGTGCACTCTCCACGTCCCTATCCTGTATCCCTGTCAACTTGACAATTTGTTCAGGTATCTTCGTTTCAGGGTTTACATAGGTCTGGAACACTTTCTTTTCTTCTACAACTAATTGTCGAACCGGCACCGAGGCTATTTCAATCATGCGATCTTGTTTTTGAACATGAAAACCCGTAGCTTCTGTATCAACGACTTGAAAGTTGATATCTTCCAGCTTTGTCGATAAGGGAATGTCATCTTTCAAATTAAAATGGAATCGTTTCGCTTTTTTTATCATAGCTGTTTATCTCCTCCCATTCCCCTTAAAGCGAATACCGGCTCAACATAGTTGTTTGCAGTTTTCTCATTTCTTTTAAAGCTCGTATCAGCTTTTCTTTGTCACGTGTTGACAACTGAGAAAAAGTTACAATAGAAGACGGGGCCTTACCAACTGAAATACTTTCCCATTTCTGCTTAATATATAGGTCCATCACCTGGGACAAGGCATGCTTTAAATCTGTAGCCAGCCAATCAGTGATGATATCTTTTTCAACTAATGCATCAAGCTTTTCAATCGTTGTACCTTCCAGAATATGATGAGAAAGGGAAAGGATTTGTAAAGCATGGTGAAAAGGAAATAAGACTTGTTTTTTCAGGTCAAGCTGCTTTCGGTCAATTCTTAAAAGAGCCCTTATCGGCTGTTCTAAACTAGGTATTTGGTTTTCTTTTTCGACCTGGGCTAATCGATATAAAAAGATGCTTGATCTTTTAAGATCTTCCCTTACCATCCGAATGAATTCCGTATGTAAATCATCCGAACCGTAAAGTTTGCGGAAAGAAAAAAAGTTCTGTGCCAGCAGCAGGGTATCATTTGTGGACCTCATCGCCCACTTTCTTAAGGTTTCGTTCCACTTCCCCAACGACCCACGCCACATCGGTTCACTAGCCATCATCTTTCCTTTACATCGTTCGTACCCGGCTTGTTCAAGATAAGCGGTTATTTCTTCTCCCAGCTTTACAAAATAATCATCCACTTCTTTTTGATGGAGTTCCTCGACGTCTTCATAAACGAGAAAATGATCCTGGTCTGTCAAAACAAACTGTTCCCCTCGACCGGCACTTCCCATCTGATACCAGGCGAATGCCACAGGAGGCTCCCCTAAGCCTTTCTGTTTCAAGGTATCGATGGCAATCGTTACTGCCCGCTTCGTCAGACGGTCGTAAAGTTGAGTCAAAACATCCAGTACATGTAATGATGGAACATTATCACGAATCAGCAATGCCAATATGTCATAAATTTCTTTTTTGACTTCGCTTAAATGCTCTGCCTCTGTCTCCTCGACTTTCTTGATTGCCGAAAACATTTGACGGTTTTTCTTTCGCAGAAGGTCAGCCATGGTAATCATGCCGACTACCTTCTCTTCCCCATCCACTACTGGCAGATGCTTGACTCCTCTTAATATCATTTCAGATAGTGCATGATAGTAATAATCAGAACGATGTATTTGGTACGGTTGTTTAGTCATGATCGTCCCAGCATGCTCAGCGACCGACTTATTACGGGCAACTACTCGGTTCACAAAGTCCTTCTCGGTAATAATTCCTTCTAATCGCCCATTATTTGTGATAACAATGGAACTTGCTTTTTCACCTATCATCTTTTCAGCCGCCTCTTGTATCGTCACATAGCGATCGACCGCAGTTGCAGGTTTAGTCATAATATCCTGGACACGCAACAGGAATGGATCACTCTCACCCAATTCGTGGGCAAGCCTCACCTGCTCTGCCAATGACACGTATACATCCTTAAGCCTTGAAACAACCTGATGGAGGAAATAATCACGGATATTTTCGTGCCGCCATAACCTTTCCAGCACTCCATAAGGGATATAAAGACCCACCACAGTTTCCACAGCCCGGATTTCAACCATGTAGGAATAAGCATCCTCATTACTAATTCCGAGAAAATTGCTGAGGCTGCCAAGACCAAGAATACCACCCTCTTGGACAACCTCAAGCACTTCTCCTGCTTCCTGGTCTTCAGCAGCCGCATAAACCTCTGCTGTACCAGAAGTTATGACTAAAATTCCTTCACGACGCTTTCGAGCATGAGCAATAACTGCACCATCAGGATATAGTCTTTCTTCACATTGCTTATATAACTCATGGTAGTAATCATCCGTCAACTTTTGAAAAATCGGTTGATGCCGAAGCCTTTCCCGGACACGGTAACTACTTGGTGGAGTTTGGTACGTCTTCTGAGTCATCCATCCAGACCTCTCCATCTCTATATGTCATTTGTTCCGGATAACGAAGATCAATGACTTCTTCCTGCACTTCTTTAACTGGTTCTTTTGTAGCCAGAGAAACTATAACGTTGGTTAAAATGGCAGCACTGGCTCCAAATACACCTGCGCCTGTGTCAATTATGCCTAAAATCGTGAATCCGCCAAATTTAGCGGCGAATATATAACCAAGGGTAACAGATAAACCTACCACCATTCCCCATATGACACCTGGACCGTTTGACCGTTTCCACCAGACACCGAGTAATAAAGCTGGGAAGAACGATCCGGAAGCTAAAGCAAATGCCCAGGCAACAATTTGAGTAATAGCCCCTGGAGGATTTAAAGCAACCAGGCCGGCAACAACAGTGGCGATTACAATTGACCAACGTCCGACAAGAAGACGCTTTTTCTCACTGGCATTCGGATTAATCGAGCGGAAATAAATATCATGGGATAATGCAGCCGAAATGGCAATCATTAAACCACCAGCAGTAGACAATGCTGCTGCCATGGCACCAGCTGCCATCAAGCCAATCACGAAAATACCAAGGTTTGCGATTTCAGGTGTTGCCATAACAACAATATCGTTACTGATCACAATTTCCTGCCATTGTAAAATGTTATCCCCGTTTGTATCAGCAACAGACAGCAGACCAGTGTCTACCCACGACGCGGTCCATGCTGGCAAGTTGTTGATAGAGGACCCGGCCACCTGAGTCATTAAAATGAATCGTGAAAAAGCTGCATATGCAGGAGCCGACAAATAAAGTAATCCGATAAATAACAAAGCCCATGCACCACTCCAGCGAGCGGCTTTCATGGTAGATACGGTATAAAAACGAACAATGACGTGTGGCAGGCCGGCTGTTCCTGCCATTAAAGTAAACATTAAAGCGAGAAATTGCCATTTTGTTCCTTCTGTAAATGGAACAATATACTCTGTGATTCCGAGGTCCTGATCAAGTGCTCTCATTTCATCTATGACCTGTCCATAGGAGACCCATGGCATCGGATTGCCCGTCAACTGCAAGGCCATAAAAATGACCGGAATCAAATAGGCAATAATCAATACAATATATTGTGCCACCTGCGTCCACGTAATCCCCTTCATTCCACCAAGTGCAGAATAGAAAGCAATAAGAACGACGCCAATCAAAGTCCCCACAGCAGCATTCACTTCGAGAAGACGTCCAATAACCACGCCGGAACCAGAAAGCTGGCCAACAGAATAAGTGAAACTGATGATGATTGTCGCAACCGCTGCAATCAGCCTTGCAGTATTGCTGCGATAACGGTCTCCGATAAATTCCGGGACTGTATAACGTCCGTATTTTCTAAGCTGGGGAGCAAGTAAAAATGTCAGTAATAAATAGCCGCCTGTCCATCCCATAATATAAGCTAAACCATCATAGCCAAGAATCATGACTGTCCCTGCTAACCCGATGAAAGAAGCAGCACTCATCCAGTCAGCACCGATTGCCATGCCGTTGAATACAGGAGGGACGCCGCGTCCAGCTACATAAAAGTCCGATGTAGCCTTCGCTTTGTTATATAAGGCGATTCCTATGTACAGGCCGAATGTGGCAACTATTAGCGTAAGAGAAACAAGAAATTGTGCATCCATACGTTGACCTCCTTAAAATCTACAACTGGATCTAGATCCATATCTTTTTGTGGAATTAATGATCATTTGTTTTGCCTGCACTAATGGATTCATTTCTTTTTGCATCAATGCCATATTTTTTATCAATTTTATCGCTGACTACAGCATTGATGAAAAGCAGGATTATGAAAGTCAAAATAGCTCCTTGAGCGCCCATATAATAGTGTAATGGAAAACCATTGAAGGTGATTTGAGATAATGGCTCCGCAAATAGAACTACTCCATAAGAAACTATAACCCCGATAGCTAAATAAATGATGATCATGGTTGTTCTGGCACGGAAATAAGCATCTGCAACACTTTTTTCGATTTTCTTCATGTTTGGTCACCTCCTTTCATGTTCGCATTAAACGTTAAGCGCAAGCGTTCAGCCGCGCAGGTTAAAAATGAAGCGGATCGTTTCCCAAAATGGGACCGGTATCATGATGATTTTCACCAGCATAAAAATAAACACCGAAAGAAACGGTACAATCAGGAAAACTGGTTTTTTCTTGTTTAATGCAATGACTACAGACACAACTGTAATCAGTGCGAATATTAAAACCCATGTCATACGTTCAACCACCTTTGAAAGCGTTATCAAAAAAGTTAAAAATTATATGTAGTTAGTAACAACCAATAATACCCCTCCCATGCTTTAATTCATTAGTAAATAACAGAAAATTAATTCTATTGCTATTATTCTAAAGTTACAGTTTATTTGTCAAGTTATACGTGTATATCCATACATTGCAAAAAGGCATAAAAAAACCCCAGAAAAGCAATCTAATGGCTCTCTGGGGTAAAATGAATTTTTTTAGACTTTTTCAACTACATAAGCTTTTTTTTCCCGATAATATTTCTCTCCGTCTTGAGAAGAATGTTCAAAGAAACCTTCAAACTCCTGAATAACTTTATATTCGCGATCCGGCTCTGTGAATAATTGACTGCCATTGTTGGAAAGAAGCAATACGTCCTTCGTTGACACGAAACTATCCAGTTCTTGAGCGGAATAGTTATTTCCTGGTTTTAATGTATTGAAGCCACTGCTAGTCATAAAACAATCCACCTTCCTTTTTTTAGAACAAGTTCCCGGGAAGGAGGCGCCTAAAACATGAGTACGTCCTGTTACTCATGGAAATAGTTCACACACATGATGGGGAAAATCAGAAGCAAACTAACGATGTAAAGGGAAGGGGGTGTACGACGCGTGCAAAGACGAAATATCCAATGGCTTCCCATCATTGCATCTGTAGGTATTGGAGCGGCAACTTACAGCATGATGACCGGCCAAGGCGGGCAATTACAGAATATGATTCCAAGTTTAACGAACATGGCTGGGCAGAACCAACAACACAAGCAAGGGTAACTTGACCTTTGGGTCAAGATTAAATAAATGAAACGGACTCTCCTGTTAGGATGGGTTCGTTTCTTATCTTTATACAGCCATATGCAGGATGAATATATGGAATAGTTGGCAGGCTAAGGAATGGAGGTGAAGAAAATGAGCAAGAAATCGACAAACAGAAGCAAGGGGCGATCTGCTCCTAATATAAACCCTCAAGGGCTTACAGAAGACACAGCTGACCAGCAGCCCAAATCCCAGTTAGAACAACGCGCCAAAAAAAGCAACACAAAAATTTAGCAAATGAAAAAGGAGCACCTTACAGCGCTCCTTTTTTCCTTTCCTCAGCTGGAAACATGGACTACTACTTGATCAGAAATTTCATATCCCTGGTAAAAAAGGCGTTGATGATTGTTCAGGACCAATGCTACCTTGATTGCGTTTTTACCCTTGGGAAGTTCTAAGTTATAATAATCGCCGTACAACCGGTTTATCTTTACACCATTAATATATATATGCCCATGGCCTTTTTGAAAATCAATTGCAGATGAACCAGCCTGCTCCGGGGTGAATGTAAAATTCTTCTTATCGACTTGCAGCAGCCAGGATCCATCAGACAATTGGTCAACATTGACTTGGACTTCTGGAACCTCCACTCCCTCCGGAATTTCCACTGCAGGATGCCCAGAAGAATGCAAATGTTCATTTGTGCTGGTGAAATAGAAGAATAACACTAAGAATAACAAAAACAAACTGGAATAGCTCCATAAATTTCTCACGGTATCTCCCTCTTTCACTGACTTGCCACACGTGCCCGTCGTTTAATCATAAAACCGATACCCGCTAACAATAAACCAGAAGCCAGGAAGGCCAGGTCGTAAAGGAGTGGATTTTCAGACAATGGCCTTACTCGATGAACCTGGAGAATATGATGGTCGACAATTCCTTCGATTAAGTTGAAGACCCCTCCACCGATGAACATTCCTCCGACAAATAAATGACCACTTGTCCCTAACTGGTTATTTTTTGCATCAAAAAATATTTTAAAACCGCCCCAGATAAGCATGGCGGAGAATGCTGCTGTAAAGAGCCCATCCGTTATAATCTCCATACGGATATTTCCGCTATCAATCATGTGGTGCCACTGCAACAGCTGATGAAATACAATTCCATCCACTGCTCCCAGTATCCCGTGTCCTAATATCAAAGCGGCAAAAAATAAATTTTTATCTTTTTTGTTCATAATAATCCCACCTATTCGATCACTGCTATCGGTCTGTCCAATATAGGAGGAATTTATACATACAAAAGAGCCAGCCCTTAGGCTGACTCTTTTATATTAATCCAGTTCCAGGTCTGTTACAGCACCTTTTGCAGAGGATGACACAAGTCGAGCATACTTTGCCAGTACCCCTGTTTTATGTTTAGGTTTCGGCCTTTGCCATTTTTGCCGGCGCTGGTCAAACTCTTCTTCTGTTATATCAAAATTGATCTCTTGTGTTTCACTGTCAATCGTAATGGTATCCCCTTCTTCAAGGAGTCCAATCGGTCCTCCTACAACAGCTTCAGGGGCGACATGGCCGATGACAAAGCCATGAGATCCACCTGAGAAACGACCGTCCGTCATTAGAGCTACTTTACCACCAAGACCTCTTCCGACGATCATAGATGTGATCGAAAGCATTTCCGGCATGCCTGGTCCACCCTTCGGTCCAACATTGCGAATGACCAGCACATCCCCTTCTTTAATTTCTCCGCCTTCAATCGCTTTTGTAGCGTCTGCCTCACTATCATAAACTCGTGCAGGGCCCTCAAAGCGGCTGATTTTCAAGCCAGACATTTTAGCAACGGCCCCTTCAGGTGCCAGGTTGCCCCGCAGTACAACAAGAGGCCCCTCAGGTTTAATTGGTTTATCAAACGGCAGAATCACTTTCTGTCCTTCTTTTAAAGGTGGAGCTTCCGCGAGGTTTTCAGCTACTGTTTTCCCCGTCACCGTCATGCAGTCGCCATGCAATAATCCATGCTCATGAAGCAGCTTCATAACAGCTGGTACACCGCCAGCCTCATAAAGATCCTGCATGACATATTTTCCGCTCGGCTTCATATCTGCGATAAATGGTACCTTCTTACGTACACGCTCGAAATCATCCAGCGATAAATCGACGCCAGCTGAATGAGCCATTGCAGTTAAATGTAAGAGAGCATTAGTTGAGCCTCCCAGCGCCATTACAACTGTGATTGCATTTTCAAAAGCTTCTTTTGTCATGATATCCCTTGGATATATTTCTTTCTCCAGCAATTCAACCACTAATTCACCGGCTTGGCGGCATTCTTGTTCTTTATAATCATTTACCGCCGGAGTGGAAGATGAACCTGGGATACTCATTCCTAAAGCTTCCACTGCGGATGCCATGGTGTTGGCTGTGTACATACCGCCACAAGCTCCGGCACCAGGGCATGCATTGCATTCTACCCTGTGAAGCTGTTCATCATTTATTGTGCCTTCCTGATATTGACCTACCGCTTCAAAAGAAGAAACGATATCAATATCTTTTCCGTCCAATTTTCCTGGCTGGATTGTCCCTCCATATACATAGACAGAAGGTATATTCATCCGCCCAATTGCCATCACACAAGCCGGGGTTGTTTTATCACATCCGCCGATGGCTACTACTCCATCAAGTCGTTCAGCGTTTGTCACTGTTTCAATCGAATCGGCAATTACTTCCCGGCTAGGCAAGGAATAATGCATCCCTTCATGACCCATCGCAATACCGTCAGAAACAGTAATGGTGTTGAAAATCATTGGCGCTCCGCCATTGTCTGACGCGCCACTTTTAGCTTCTCGTGCCAGACGATCGATATGTACATTACAAGGAGTGACTTCGCTCCAGGTACTTGCCACACCAATCATAGGTTTTTTGAAATCTTCATCTTCAAATCCAACTGCTCTAAGCATGGAACGGTTCGGAACACGGTTAACGCCTTCACTGATCACTTTACTACGTATGCGTAAGTCTTTTTTGTTTTCCATTGACTACACCTTCCTATTCAGATATTTAAGTCAGACGATTAACCTGAATCGAGACTATTATTATGTAATGATACTAATTTGTCGCCTGCTTCGCAATTAATTTTCTGAATATATCAAGTTTTTACATAATTAAAGCGCTTTCTTTATTGTCAGCCCGCCTATATAAAAAATTTGACAGTTATGTGAAGGATAAGAGGTACTGGAACGTGAACGTAAACACCTTGTAACTTCACCTAGGCACCGCTCATATGCTAATATATTAGAATGACTGGTGACGATCATAATTTTTTAACGGGAATGATGTGCATGGAAAACAAACAGAAAATCTATGATAAATTGATGGAAATTGTAAAAGAAGAAAATGTGAAAGTCGATGAAATGCTGAGAGACCACTTATATACTAAACTTGGCGGAAAGGCTGATTTCTTTATCACCCCGACCACTTATGAAGAAGTACAAAATGTGGTCAAGTTTTCAAATGAAGAAAATGTACCTTTCACCCTGCTCGGTAATGGCTCAAACCTGATTATCAAAGATGGCGGTATTCGTGGGATTGTCATCAATCTAAAACATCTTGACGATATCTCCGCAGATGGCAATACCGTCGTAGCGCAAAGCGGAGCACGTATAATCGATACTTCCTACTATGCTTTGGAAGAACACCTATCCGGCTTAGAGTTCGCATGCGGGATCCCAGGGACAGTCGGAGGAGCATTGTATATGAATGCGGGTGCCTATGGAGGAGAAATCAAAGATGTACTCGACTATGCCTACGTGGTCGACAAAGAAGGCAACCTTGTCAAACGCCTCGCTTCCGAACTTGATTTAGATTATCGAACAAGTAATATACCGGACAATGGAGACATAGTCCTCGAAGCCACTTTCAACTTGAAGCCTGCTAAATATGAGGAAATTAAAGCTGTCATGGATGACTTAACGCACAAAAGGGAATCTAAGCAGCCTCTCGAATACCCCTCATGCGGTAGTGTCTTCAAGCGCCCGCCAGGCTACTTCGCCGGCAAATTGATCCAGGACAGTAAACTCCAGGGTACCAGCATCGGGGGCGCTGAGGTTTCTACAAAACACGCAGGATTCATCGTTAACAAAAACAATGCTTCTACAACAGACTATATTTCTTTGATTGAACATGTTCAAAAGACAGTAAAAGAAAAATTCGGGGTTGATTTAGAGAGGGAAGTCCGGATAATCGGAGAAGACCCTGAGTAAAAGGTAACTGCACATCATGGCATGTGCAGTTTTTTCTTTTTTCTTTTCAGCAAAAACCTACAATGCTTTTCATTTCTCAACTACATATTACACACAGTTGTCATCAAACGACACTTTTCCACCCAGTCAACTCGATGTTTGTAGAAAGTTTTATTGTTTAACCTTCTGCAAAAGGCGGTATAAGGCTTATATATAGAACTTTGCAGCTCCTCAGCCCACCTCAACATGATGATCTCCAGAACATTCCAAAACTAATTAAGGAGAGAAAATTCATGAAAATCAAAGTACGTAGTTGGCAGATGTTAACCAAGCAAGATAAACTGTTTATCTTAAAAGCAGTCAGTCAACGGTCCAGGGTGAAGAAAAGTGCTTGATTATAGAGATAACAAAATCAATACTTATAGTTCTCAAATACTTATCCATTCTTAAGCTTCCGTGACAAAACTAGCACAGTCACGGAAGTTTTTTATACCTTTGTTAAAAGCTTTAGTTAAATAGATGAATACTATTGTACTAATGACTTGGCAAAAGCCAAGTTTTTCTTATGTCTTCTTCCTTTCCCATTATACTTCTTGTATATTTTCCTTTGCACTAATTCTAAGTTTACAAATATTTCAACAGTAATTAGATTAAAATTATTATAAAAAAATATTGATTTTTGATTAATAAGTGTTATCATTATTTCAGGTAGTAAAATTACTCAATACGAGGTGGTACTTTTATGAGCGAAAATAAAAAGAAACTGACGACAAGCTGGGGGGCCCCTGTTGGAGACAACCAAAACTCCATTACAGCAGGTGCACGCGGTCCTGCCCTGATCCGGGATGTCCACTTGCTGGAAAAACTGGCCCACTTCAACAGAGAACGAGTACCTGAGCGTGTGGTGCATGCAAAAGGTGCAGGGGCACATGGCTACTTTGAAGTTACCAATGATGTATCCAAATATACGAAAGCTGATTTTTTGTCTGAAATAAGGAAACGCACCCCGTTATTTGTACGATTCTCCACAGTAGCAGGAGAGAATGGTTCTGCTGATTCTGTCCGTGACCCACGGGGGTTCGCAGTCAAATTTTACACCGAAGAAGGCAACTACGATTTAGTCGGTAATAACACACCAGTTTTCTTTATCCGGGATGCGATTAAGTTCCCTGATTTCATTCATACCCAGAAGCGTCATCCAAAGACACATTTAAAGAACCCTAACGCGGTTTGGGACTTCTGGTCTTTGTCTCCTGAATCACTGCACCAGGTTACCATATTAATGTCAGACCGGGGGATACCGGCTACATACCGTCATATGCACGGTTTCGGCAGCCACACATTCAAATGGACAAATGAAGATGGTGATAGCGTCTGGGTCAAATATCATTTCAAAACTGAACAGGGGATCAAGAACCTGACAGAAGAAGCAGGTACAAAAATTGCTGGAGAAAACCCGGATTACCATACTGAAGACCTCTTCAATGCTATTGAAAATGGCGATTATCCAGCCTGGAAGTTATATGTTCAGATCATGCCGCTTGAAGATGCTGATACTTACCGCTTTGATCCATTCGATGTCACTAAAGTTTGGTCTCAGAAAGACTATCCTTTAATTGAAGTCGGCCGAATGGTGTTGAACAAAAATCCGGAGAATTATTTCGCAGAAGTAGAACAAGCTACCTTCTCTCCTGGTACACTGGTTCCCGGCATTGATGTCTCCCCTGACAAAATGCTGCAAGGGCGCTTGTTCGCTTACCACGACGCCCACCGTTATCGTGTCGGAGCCAACCACCAGGCACTGCCGATCAACCGGGCGCGGAATGAAGTAAACAATTATCAGCGTGACGGGCAAATGCGTTTCGATGACAACGGCGGTGGATCCGTCTATTACGAACCAAACAGTGCCGGAGGACCAGTTGAGAATCCGGAGGACAAACAAGCCTCCTACCCTGTATCAGGGGTTGCAGAAAGCGTAGCTTATGATCATAACGACCACTACACGCAGGCTGGAGATTTGTATCGCTTGATGTCTGAAGAAGAGCGCGCACGCCTTATCTCAAATATCGTTGGTGCGATGAAACCAGTCGAAAGCGATAAAATTAAACAACGGCAAATCCAGCATTTCTATAAAGCCGACCCTGAGTACGGTCAGCGTGTAGCAGAAGGTCTAGGCTTGGCTGTAAAACAGGAAGTATGACGAAGAAAACCGATTCATTCTCAATTAAACCTCAATAATTATCAATTAAAAAGGAGATTCTCATTTATAGAGAATCTCCTTTTTTCAATTATTTATCTTTACCATCTTTCATTTCCCAGTTTTGTATCTGATCTGTTTCAATAATTGCGATAACCACATCATCTACATCAGGATCTGCTAAGACACTGTCCCTTACCCTGTATTTAATATCATCCGCTTCTGCTAACGTCATTCCTCCTCTTAACTCGATGGCACTATCGACATGGTAGTCATCCCCTTCTCGGATGATACGAAGCCTTTGGATATCCTCTACGTCTTTTTCGGCAAGTATAATGGAAGCAATCCTATTTTCTATAATCTCAGGAGCAGCAGCTCCAATTAATCCCAACGTGTTTTCATAACCCAGCATCAATGCGATGATGACCAGCAATACACCGATCAGCATCGTTCCAATGCCGTCAAGTATATATAAACCAGTGAAGTGAGCTAAAACCACGGATATAAGCGCCAAAACCGCTCCTGAAGTAGCAATGATATCTTCATAAAAAACAAGCTTCGTTGGCGGGGCTGCGTATTTGACATTTTTGAATGATGAAGAAATTATCTGCAGGCCTGAGGCATCGACTCTCGATTCTTTAACTACTTCTTTCATCGCTTTTATTAAAATAAAACCATCAACCGCAATGGATGCCAGTAAAATCAACACGTTAAGCCAAAAGCTTGTCGATGCTTTCGGATGCTGGATGATTTCCCATCCTTTTAAAATCGTTTCATAGGCCATAATGCCAATGATAATAACAGCGGCCAGAACGAATAAATTGACTACCCGCCCGAATCCCGTCGGAAACCGCTTGGTCGGCTCTTTTTCTGCCAGGGCACTGCCAAAATACACAAGCCCCTGGTTCGTAGCATCAGCAATGGAGTGGATGGCAGTAGCCATCATAGCCCCGCTTCCACTTACTGCCGCAGCTATGCTTTTGATGATCGCAAGGCCGGTATTCCCCAGAGCAGCCACACCTGAAGACTTATTACCTTTTTTCAAAAGTTCCAAGAAAGCCATATGTTCAACTCCTTTAACAGGCTAACTAAGACTAAGACATAATACTATTATTAGCTGCTACAACGTTTTAATGTATATAGTAAATGTTCATGTTATGAATTAATGCTGTATCAGTATATAAACTCTTTCCCTGTTTAAAAGGAGAGAAACCAAAATCGCGCATAAAAAATAGACCAGCTAATGCTGATCTACTACGTAGTTTGATGGAGACGGTGGGACATGTGCTTCCATGCTTTCGTCATGGCACTGACTATATCTTGAACCTGTTCTAACAGGTCCTCTGGCGTTTTATGTGAACTTTAGATTTCCTTAAGGAGAGTTCACATCCTAGTACTACCACTGCAAGTTGGCAGCCTATAAGTCGATACACGGCTGTTGGATTACTCCACATACCGCTCGGTATTGCCTTATCACCCGAAGTGACTTAGGTTTCACCGATAAAGCCAGATTTTCACTTATGTGTTGCCACATAAGGCGACTATAAACTAATCGAACCCACGTCCAGAGATATCGGCACTCAGGCTTCTACAAGCGTAGTCGGTATATTATGCTTCGCCACCTGTTCAGCCTACCAACAGGCTTCCCAGGCGCTAGCCTGATTAGTCTCTTCGTTTCTCCTCAGGCGGTGGAGAAACGCGTAGTCCGCTTCAGTTTGGGACCCTTCAATCTGGCACACGGACAATGCCAGGAAGGATCAGCTCAAGTCAGCTTACGCTGCTAGAGCTAGGTTATCGTTAGATTCGCCAGTTATATTTAGGCAAATGACGTTTTACGAGCCGTCGCCTCGACTTGCAACCTGAGCTCGACCTATCCCTGTCGAATCCGTAACGTCCCCGTTAGGATTAAATAGGCAAGCTATTATTTATTTGTGTTTCTTGTCTTCATCGACAACTACTATTATAACACACCCTTATGCATTTTCAAAAGAGATGCCTGACAGCATTACCATAATTTAGTATCTCTCTTTCAATGCCCGGTCGATGTCCCGTTTCATTTGTTTCTCTTTCAATACCTGACGTTTATCATATTTCTTCTTCCCCTTACCAAGGCCAAGCAATACTTTTGCAACGCCATTCTTAATATAGACCTTTAGGGGTACCAAAGAATAACCCTCTTGCTGGGTTGCACCGATTAAACGGTCGATTTCTTTGCGATGAAGGAGCAGTTTTCGCGTCCTTGTCGGTTCATGATTATACCTGTTTCCTTGTTCATAAGGAGAAATATGCATGTTATGGAGAAACACTTCTCCTTTACGAATGGTGGCAAAACTGTCTTTCAGGTTAACCCGCTTCGCCCGGATTGATTTAATTTCTGTTCCCTGCAGAACCATGCCGGCTTCGAAAGTTTCTTCTATAAAATAATCATGACTGGCTTTTCTGTTTTGTGCTATTGCATTTCCTTTTCCTTTAGGCATAATGGTTCCTCCTCTATTTGCCGTGAAGATTATTGTACCAAAAAAGCGCGGATATTCCAATAAACAGGCATGGTAATAGACATTCACAATTGGCATATGAGATTATATTTTTGGGAATTTCTTTTAGAAAAACTTGGCTTATTATCAGATACTTATAGTGAAAGGCTTAGTTTTTCTAAAACTTTAATCCTTTAACAAGGTTAAACTTTCTTAAAGTATAAAAAGGGGCGGGGACATTGGAAAGACAAGTGCTGGATATTAGAAAGCTGGAGCGGGAGGATTTGGAAAACCTAAAACAAATGGATACAGGAATTGTAGATGATTATGTCATCCGTATCTTTCCAAAACTAATTGATTCAAAAGAACATCAGATTTTCGGCTTATTCCAAGGAGAATCATTATTGAGTGTAGCAGGTTACACCATTTTTTCCGGAAAATTTGCCATGCTTGGCAGAATGCGCAGTGATCGACGCTACATCGGGAAAGGTTATAGTACCGAAGTGATGACCTTCATTGCTGATTTATTAAGTAAAGACCCGGATATCCAATGGATCGGCGCTAACACACAAACCCATAATTACCCCGCCCAGCGCGTAATTGAAAGATCGGGAATGAAACCTGGACCTGTGCATTACTATGCGATATTGAAAGAAAAAATAGATCATTTAGGCGTGAAAGGACAGCTATGGAAGAAGGTCGATGAACTTGCCCGGAAGAGGAGCCTGTTATCTTCCCTTGATTATAATGTCCTTGGGGCTTTTCCTTACGAGTGCTACTACCCGCTGCCGTTTGATGAGAAACTATTCACAGACGAATATTTAAACGAATGTACCTTTTACATAAATCCGGAAGAAGACAGGTTTGTCATCTTCCGCAATGACCAAAAAGGTGCCCTTCATACCCATGTAAAATATTTTTGGGACGATCACTTCGAACAGCCAGGCTTTTTTGAAACTGTCTATCATAACTGGGACGATAACCCTGAAGCTGTTGGAGCGTGGATCGATTTTTCTGAAACTGGCTACAAAAACATCCCTGATACATCTATCTTTGAAGTGCAAAAGCCTTGGCGACTATATTGTAGATGGTTTTAACTTCCCACCCATATGAAAAGCTGCCGGCATTACCGGCAGCTTTTTGTATAAAGTTACTTCTTTTTCTTTTTATTTTTCTTTTTTTGTTTCAGCCCTTTGTTATTATAAAAAGGCTTTTTACTTTTATCTTTACCCTTTTCTTTCTTTTTCCCACTTTTGTTTTCAGAAGTACGATTGGAACTTCTTGTTTTGATGACTTTTGGCCGTGCGTCCGGATCACGTTCTTTGCGTGGCTTCATCCCGACAATCTCAAAATCGACTACCCGTTCTTCCAGATTCACGTTCGTCACACGGACGGTCACTTCATCACCAATCCGGAAGACATTGCCGGTCCGCTCACCGATCATTGCGTATTGCCGTTCTTCAAAATGATAATAGTCATCCGTCAGATAACTTACATGGACCAGTCCTTCAACTGTGTTCGGCAATTCAACGAACAATCCAAAGCTCGTCACAGAACTGATAACACCTTCAAACTCTTCGCCGATTTTATCTTGCATATACTCCGCTTTCTTCAAATCATCGGTTTCTCGTTCTGCATCGACGGCTGCGCGTTCCATTTCAGAGGAATGACGTGCAATTTCAGGCATTTTCTCTTTCCAATGCTGCTGTGTTTTCTCATCCAGTTTCTTTTCTACCAAATAAGTCCGGATTAAACGATGGACGATCAAGTCTGGATAACGCCTGATTGGTGACGTGAAGTGGGTATAAAAATCAGTTGCCAGCCCAAAGTGGCCGATACTTTGCGGATCATATTTCGCCTGCTGCATCGAACGGAGCATCAATTTAGAAATAATCATTTCTTCCTGTGCACCCTCGATACCCTCCAACACTTTTTGCAATGCTTGTGGGTGAATTTCGTTAGCGGTACCGCGTACCACGTATCCAAGGTTTGCAACGAACTCAAAGAAATGCTGGAGTTTATCCGGGTCTGGATCCTGGTGAATCCGATGTATAAACGGCACATCCATCCAATGGAAATGTTCTGCCACTGTTTCGTTGGCAGCCAGCATGAATTCTTCAATCAACCGCTCAGCAATAGAGCGTTCACGAAGCTTTACATCAATGGCTTTACCTTGTTCATCAACAATGACACCGGCTTCTTTAAAATCAAAATCGATAGCTCCGCGTCCCATACGTTTTTTTCTTAATGTTGCAGCTAGCTTTCCCATGTCAGTGAACATCGGGATAAGCTCCTTATACCGTTCCATCAATTCAGGGTCCTGATCTTCCAGTATCTTGTTTACATCTTTGTATGTCATCCGCTCATTGGTCTTAATGACACTCTGGAAAATCTCATGATTGACTACCTCACCGCTTGAATCGATTTCCATCTCACAAGACAGCGTCAATCTGTCAACCTGGGGATTCAAGGAACAGATTCCATTAGATAACCGATGCGGAATCATAGGGATTACACGATCGACCAGATAGACACTTGTCGCTCGTTCAGCTGCTTCCTGATCAATAGGAGAACCCTCCTCCACATAGTAAGAAACATCTGCGATATGGACACCAAGCTTGAAGTTGCCATTGTCCAGCCTTTTGACCATGACAGCATCATCCAAGTCCTTCGCATCGGCTCCATCAATCGTAACAATCATTTCATCGCGTAAGTCACGGCGATTTTTGATTTCCTCCGGTGAGATTTCATCCGGAGTATTTTTTGCCTGTTCTAACACCTCATCAGGAAAATCAAGTTTGATACCATGTTTATAAATAATTGAAATGATATCGATCCCCGGGTCATTCTTATGGCCAAGAATTTCCTCTATTTCCCCTTCTGCACTCATCCGGTCTTCTGGGTACTTAGTTATTTTAACAATAACCTTATGTCCGTCCGCGGCTCCATTAGCCGCTCCTTTTGGAATAAAAATATCGTTCGGTATCCGTTTATCATCTGCAATGACAAACCCAAAGTTTCTACTTGGCTGATACGTACCGACTACTTTGTCCGTAGCCCTTTCCAGAATACGAATGACTGTTCCTTCCGGCCTTGCTCCTGATTCGTCTCTTTTCTCTACGCGAACCAGCACTTTATCATTATTCATGGCCGAGTGCAGGTCAGAATGGTGAATATAAATATCATCTTTTCCTTCTTCGTCCGGGATCAAAAACGCAAACCCTTTTGCATGCATCTGGATGCGGCCGCGAATCAAATTCATTTTTTCCGGCAGGCCAAAACGATTTTTACGTGTCCGTACTAATTCACCTTGTTCTTCCAACTCATTCAGTGTCTTCATGAGGTCTGAAAAGTCATCGGCTCCATCGAGCTCAAGCGTTTCTTCTAGTTCTTGCACTGATAGTGGTTTAGATGCTGATTCATGAAAAAAGTCCAATACTTTGTTCTTCAATTCCATATTCAAAACGCTTCATCCTCCTTTATCGTTCCGTGACATTCCGACCTTGAATGGACATTATATTAATCCCAGTCCAACGATTCTAAAAACTCGAGTACATCTTGATGAAGTTCATCTTTTTCCTGGTCCATAGTGATGACATGCCCCGAATTCTCATACCATTTGATATCTTTTTGATCGGATTCCACGTTCTCATATATATAATTAGCGCTGTCTTTGTTGATCATTTCATCTTGAGCGGCCTGAACAACGAAAGTCGGGGTATAAATGTGATCGATATGATCATGGACTTCATTGATAAACTGCCCCAGCTGCTTGAACATATCTTGTGACTGATCCATCAGGTCTTCTATTTCCTGCTGGATAGTCTCCTTGTCTTTACCCTCTAACTGTTTATATTCTTTTGCTTTGAAGCGAAATCCTCCCGTTAATTGTTCTTCATTATCAAAGAACATCGGCGCGCACATTGGAATGACTCCTCTAATCTTTTCTGTATAAGCAAGTTTCAGTCCAAGTACCCCTCCAAGAGAAAGACCTGCGACAGCGATTTTTTCGTATCCTAAATCACGCAGATGATTCAAGGCTTGCTCCACATCTTCCCACCATTGATCTGGCGATGCCTTCGTCAATTCTTCTGGAGGCAGGCCATGTCCACGATAAATGGGTGCATGACTAGTATAACCATGTTTCTGCAGAAAGCGTCCCATCATACGGACATCAGCGGAATGTCCTGTGAATCCATGTAGTAACAATACCGCACGTTCTCCTTCTTCAAACGTGAACGGTTGTGGTTGTTTTATTTTCATAAGTCAGTTCTCTCCTTACTTTTGTAATTCCCTATATCAGTAGTTTTCATTCTCATTCAGTCAGCCTTTTTATTTTAGCAAACTGCTTCTTATCGTTCATTATGTTTGCTTAGGAAGATGGATATTCAGAAAATAAGAAAGCCGCGCTAAATAGCGCGGCTTTCTTATTACTTTGGTTAACTTAACACATAAGCAGCTAAAAATGCGAAAACGAAGAATAGCACTCCAGTAACAATAGTAGCTTTGTGGAGCACAGCATCGATTCCTCTTGCTTTTTGCTTACCGAATAATTGTTCAGCCCCACCGGAAATGGCACCTGAAAGGCCTGCGCTTTTACCGGATTGAAGAAGAACTAGAACGATCATGACAAGTGTATCGATTGTTAATAACGTGATTGCGAGTGTTTGCATGATGTGACTGACACCTCCTAAGAACGCACAAATACATAATGTAAATGTAGCACAAATTCCCATTCTGGGCAAGATAATATCAATGTTTCAAGCGACAAATCGAAAGAGTTCATAATGCTCGTTTTCTTTCTTATAGCATTCTTCAACTATTGCTAGTATATAAGAAATGCGCACGTGAATGTTTCTGATTGATACCGTTCACAATCATGACATATTTTGATTGTTTATGAGCGTTTTTGATTGAAAAATGTAAGGGCTTCCTTTATGATGTAGATAGGATATTTTGAAAGGAGTGTCAGCCAGTGTTGACTCCTGAACGCCATCAAATGATTCTGCAGCTGCTCCAGGATAGAAAAACAGTGAAGATGAAGGATTTGGTTGAAGCTACCAAGGCTTCAGAATCGACTATCAGGCGAGATCTCAGCTTCTTAGAGGAACAAAAAAAGCTCCGTCGCGTACATGGGGGAGCTTCGATAAAGAGTGCAACCAGTGAAGAACCGAGTCTACAGGAAAAAAGGACAGTCCAGCTGGCTGAAAAGCAAGCCATCGCCAAATATGCGTCAAGCCTGGTACGGGAAGGTGATAGTATCTTTCTTGATGCAGGATCGACCACTTACGAAATGATTCCTTTTTTGGCTCAAAAGAATGTATTGGTAGTCACTAATGGGCTTTCGCACTTGGAAACCCTGACCAGCTATGACATAGAGACATACGTTATCGGTGGCCGGATCAAACGAAAGACGCGGGCAGTAATCGGAGCACACGCTGTCGAAAGCTTAAAACATTATCGTTTCGATAAAAGTTTTCTCGGTATTAACGGGGTTCATCCCAAAGAAGGATTTACTACTCCCGATCCTGAGGAAGCGGTTGTAAAGAACACCGCCCTTCAGCTGGCCGGTGAGACTTTTATATTAGCGGATGCCTCAAAATTCAATGAAATTACATTTGCGAAAGTGGCAGATATTCAGGATGCAGTCATCATTTCTGATGCACCGGAAGATTTATTGCCATCCTTTAAAGAACTAACAGAAGTAAAGGTTGTGACATCATGATATATACTTGTACGCTGAACCCTTCCATCGACTACATTATGCATGTAGACCAATTTGAACCTGGAGGGTTGAACCGCGCTGAAAAAACTTTCTATTACCCTGGAGGTAAAGGAATCAATGTTTCCCGGGTGTTAAACAAACTGTCTACCCCATCCATCGCTTTAGGGTTTGCCGGGGGATTTACTGGACAGTTCATCCGTTCTTTCTTAGATGGCGAGGGTGTTTCCCACCATTTCATCGAAACGGATGAACCCTCCCGCATTAACGTCAAAATGAAAGCGGGTAATGAAACAGAGATTAACGGACCCGGACCGTCAATCACCTCTGCCCAGGAAACTGAATTATTAGCTTCCATAGAAAAATTATCACTGGAAGATACATTAGTGATTGCGGGAAGTGTTCCTGCTTCCCTGGATAAAGATATTTATTTGAAGATCTCCAATATATGCAAGCAGCAAAATATCTCATTAGTTGCGGACACGTCAGGCGCTGCCCTTAAACAGCTGGTGGGGTCCCCAGTAATGCTGTTAAAACCGAACCACCACGAGTTAGGCCAATTGTTCGGCACAGCAATCACTACGAAAGACGATGCGGTCTTTTATGCGAAAAAACTGGTTGAGAAAGGAGCCCATAACGTCATTGTTTCCATGGGCGGTGATGGAGCTGTACTGGTTGATTCCAAACGTGCTTTGTACGCGAATGTACCGCAAGGAATAGTCAAAAATTCTGTGGGTGCCGGAGATTCAGTAGTAGCCGGGTTCTTGTCAGCGATAACGACCGGAAAGAGCCTCGAAGACTCTTTACAATATGGCGTTGCTGCCGGAAGTGCTACGGCATTCAATGATGACCTCTGTAATGAAAAAGAAGTAGAGTCACTACTCAAAGATATTGATGTTATCGGGTTAAAATAAAGGAGGGAAAGCCATGAAAATCACAGATTTATTGAAAAAGGACACGATCCTATTGAACCTATCCGCTCGTTCTAAAGCGGAAGCCATCGATGAACTTGTAGGTAAACTGGATCAAGCAGGCCGTTTAAATGATAAACAAGGGTTCAAAGATGCCATATTAGAACGCGAATCACAAAGTACGACAGGAATAGGTGAAGGAATTGCTATCCCGCACGCTAAGACCAGTGCTGTAAAAGAACCAGCCATCGCATTTGGCCGCTCATCAGAAGGGCTTGATTATGAATCCCTTGATGGCCAGCCGACCAACTTGTTTTTCATGATTGCGGCTTCGGAAGGTGCAAATAAGACACATCTGGAAACTTTATCCCGCTTATCCTCTTTCTTAATGGATAAAAATTTCCGCGACCAACTTGAGCAAGCGAAAACAGAAGATGAAATTATAGAAGCAATCAATGCCAAAGAGGCAGAAGAAGATGAGGGTGAAGTGGAAGCAGAAGGCACTGATAGCCGAATTCTAGCGGTTACTGCCTGCCCTACTGGTATCGCGCATACCTATATGGCTGCCGATAAATTAAAAGAGACTGCGAAAGAAAAAGGAATTAACATCAAAGTACAGACCAATGGTTCCAGCGGAGTCAAGAACCGTTTGACTGAGCAGGATATTCAAGATGCAGACGCAATCATTGTGGCAGCTGATACAAAAGTAGAAATGGAAGGCTTCAAAGGCAAGCCTGTCATTGAAGTTCCAGTAGCAAAAGCTATCCACGAACCAGATAAACTCCTTGATCGTGCAGTAAACAAAGATGCGCCAATTTACCAGGGAGGCGGCAATACTTCCGAGCGTTCTTCTAATGAGGGAAATCAGCGTTCAGGTATCTACAAACACTTGATGAACGGTGTTTCCAACATGCTTCCATTCGTTGTAGGGGGCGGAATCCTGATTGCCATTTCCTTTTTGTTCGGAATCAATGCAGCAGACCCGTCCAGCGATGAATACAACCGTTTTGCAGAAATGCTCAGCATTATCGGCGGTGACAACGCCTTCTTCTTACTTGTTCCAGTACTGGCTGGTTTCATTGCATCCAGTATTGCTGATCGCCCCGGCTTTGCTCCTGGTATGGTTGGTGGTTTAATAGCGATTACCACAGGTGTAGAAGGAACCAGCGGTTCTGGTTTTCTTGGCGGTCTGATCGCAGGTTTCCTTGCTGGTTACTTGACGCTTGGAATTAAAAAAATGCTTGAAGGGTTACCTGACATGCTTGATGGTTTAAAAACCGTGTTATTTTATCCAGTCCTGGCTATTTTCGGTACCGGGATGGTTATGCTTCTTATCAATCCTCCATTAACCAGGATTTACAGTGGTGTACTGAGCTGGTTAGAAGGTATGGGTGGCACGAACCTGGCTGTCGTAGGATTGTTGTTAGGCGGTATGATGGCTATCGACATGGGTGGACCGATCAATAAAGCGGCTTATACATTCGGACTTGCGATGATTGACGCACAGAACTATGAATTCATTGCGGCTATCATGGCTGGTGGTATGGTTCCTCCATTAGCTATGGGTATCGCTACTTTGATCTTTAAAAACAAATTCTCACCACAGGAACGAGAAGCTGGTAAAACAGCCCTTCCATTAGGTGCTTTTTTCATTACAGAAGGTGCTATTCCTTTCGCTGCTGCTGATCCGGTACGTGTCATCCCTTCTCTGGTAGTAGGTTCAGCTGTCGCCGGCTCACTTACTATGTTGTTCGGAATCCAGTTATTTGCCCCACATGGAGGGATTTTCGTCTTCCCGCTTGTAGAAGGTGGCTGGTACCTTTATACAATAGCTATCCTGATTGGATCATTTATCAGTGCCCTTATTGTAGGATTCTTGAAAAAGGACCTGCAAAAAGCTTAAAATGGTATAGTTAAGGTATGAACAAAGAGAACTCTTTTGAGGAGGAATAAATCATGAAAGAAAAAACTTTTACAATTACATCGTCTGACGGGGTACATGCGCGTCCAGCTACCGTACTTGTTCAGAAAGCAGGAAACTTTGAAGCTGATATCAACCTGCAGTATAAAGAGAAAGCTGTAAATTTAAAATCCATCATGGGGATTATGAGTCTTGGCATCCCATCCGGAGCAGAAGTAAAAATTACAGCTGAAGGCAATGACGAAGAAGAAGCTATTCAGAAATTAGAAGAAACCATGAAAAACGAAGGCCTGGGGGAATAACAACATGAGTCACATCAAAGGGATTGCCGCTTCCAGTGGTATTGCTATCGCAAAGGTATACCGCCTGGAGGCTCCAGACCTTTCCTATAAAAAAAATAATGTCGACGTTCCGGAAGATGAAGTGAAACGGTTGCATGAAGCACTGGATATTTCCAAATCTGAACTTGAGAAAATCAAGGAACATACGAAGAAATCACTTGGAGATGAGCATGCAGAAATTTTTTCCGCTCACCTGTTAGTACTGAGCGATCCTGAATTGATTCAACCGATTGAAGATAAGATCAAATCTGAAAATGTAAATGCTGAAGCTGCTCTAGATGAGACGGCAAATATGTTCATCGATATGTTCAAAAATATGGACAATGAGTATATGCGCGAACGTGCAGCTGATATCCAGGATGTCACCAAACGCGTGATGGCCCATTTGCTTGGTGTAACTTTCCCGGATCCTGCTTTGATCAATGAAGAAGTTGTCATCGTAGCGGACGACCTCACCCCATCTGACACAGCTCAACTGAACAAACAGTATGTCAAAGGGTTCACGACAGACATTGGTGGTCGTACTTCCCATTCAGCTATCATGGCACGCTCCCTGGAAATTCCTGCCGTAGTAGGAACGAAAGAAATTACCAGCAATGCTCAAAAAGATGAAAAAATTATTGTTGATGGAATTGACGGTGACGTCATCGTCAATCCTACTCAAGAAGAACTGGATACGTATCAACAAAAAATGGCTGATTTTGAAAAACAAAAGCAAGAATGGGCAAAATTGAAGGACGAGCCTACAATCACCGCTGATGGTACACACGTTGAATTAGCAGCGAATATCGGAACCCCGGAAGATGTAGAGGGTGTTCTTAATAATGGCGGCGAAGGTGTCGGACTTTACCGCACCGAGTTCCTTTACATGGGTAAAAGCCAGCTCCCGACCGAAGAAGAACAATTTGGTGCTTATAAATCTGTCCTGGAGCAAATGGGAGACAAACCTGTCGTCGTCCGTACGTTAGACATCGGCGGGGACAAAGAATTGGATTACCTTGACCTTCCGAAAGAATTGAATCCATTCCTAGGTTTCCGTGCCATCCGTCTGTGTCTGGAACGCGATGACATTTTCCGTACCCAATTGCGGGCGCTTTTACGTGCAAGTGTTCACGGTAACTTGAAAATCATGTTCCCGATGATCGCCACTCTGGAAGAATTCCGCGAAGCGAAAAACATGCTTGATGAAGAAAAGTTGAAACTGAAAGAAGAAGGTCACGACATTTCCGATGATATTGAAGTTGGTATCATGGTTGAAATCCCAGCTACTGCGATGATTGCACGCCAGTTTGCCAAAGAGGTTGATTTCTTCAGTATTGGAACAAATGACTTGATTCAATATACCATGGCTGCTGACCGAATGAATGAACGTGTTTCCTACTTGTACCAGCCATACAATCCGGCAATATTGAATTTGATCAATAATGTCATTGAAGCTGCTCATGCAGAAGGTAAATGGGCAGGTATGTGTGGCGAAATGGCCGGTGACTCAATCGCTATTCCTATCCTGCTTGGACTGGGACTTGATGAATTCAGTATGAGTGCCACATCCATATTACCTGCACGTACGCAACTGAAAGATCTTTCGAAAGAAGACATGGCTTCTTTTAAAGAAACACTCCTTTCAATGGGAACGGCCGATGAAGTGGTCGCTTTCATTAAAGAAAAAACAAATCAGTAATGGTAATTTGAAGCATATTGTGCACAATAAATAAAAAGAAGGGGATTCGCTCTCCTTCTTTTTCACTCACTTTTTTTAGGAAAGAAGTGTTAGCATGACTTACACGATCATTATGATTGTTTCCGTGCTCATTGTTTTGGGTATTGCAGCAGCTTTTGGCCTGGCTGTCAATGCAGGTTATAATTATAAACACACCGTTGATCCTCTTCCTGCTAAAGAAGATGGTCATGAAATTAATTCCCGGCAGGAAGAATCGAATACAAAAAGCTGATGCCCTATTATAAATAGGTATATTGAAAAGAAAGCTAAAAAAACTTTTATTTTAGGGTAGAAAATAACAGCAAAAGACAAACTCAGGGTTGATATAGCTCTGAGTTTGTCTTTTTTTTTTGGGCTTTTTTTGACGATTTATGCCTTACTTGTTGTTTTCCTATTACATGCGAGAGAATTTAGGTTTACGAATGAGAAATTAAAGGTATTACCATAAACATCTATTTTAAAGCATATATTTTATTAGACGTATTAAGGGGATTATTTAGACCTTGCATTCACGTTATCGTTAATTTTTGATAACGTGGTTAAATCGTACTATTACTTATCTTTAGGAGGCACACAATGAGATTTGCAGGGGTAGGCTTAGTAATGCTAGCTGCTATATGCTGGGGCATTAGTGGGGGAATTGCAGATATTTTAATGACCAAGGGCTGGGACCCAATGGTAATCTCCTTTTACCGAGGTGCTGTTGGGTTTATATGTTTCTTGACGTGGTTTCTCATTCGGTTTAAAAAGAATTGGACTTTCTCTCCTCGTTTATACTTTTGGTCACTATTAGCAGGGGTTGGTGTTGCTGGAAATTTCACTTTTTATTTTCTCGGCATCCAGGCCTCAAGCATTGCTGTTGCGGCTACCTTGATGTACACCGCACCTGTGTTTGTCCTGTTAATCTCCTTTTTATTTCGTATAGAACGGTCGACTTGGTTTAAATGGGCGTGCATTTTCGGTGTACTTATGGGGATTGTGCTGCTTACAGGCGCATACAATACTGAGTCCATTTCCGTAAGTTTAGCAGGGGCGGCAGCGGGGCTTGCTGCTGGTCTTTCCTATGCTTTGTTTATATTCGGTTTTAAAAACGCTTCTGCTATCGGAAAGCCCCAGACCACCTTAACCATCGCCTTTTTTTCTTTCTGTCTCATCCTTTTATTCTTTACAGGAAGTGGTGAAGCAACTAAGGTGTTGACCTCTAGCGACCTGGGATGGTTCATTCTCTTAGGACTTGTAGGGGCTGGAATATCGTTTATATTCTATGTGATCGGGGTTCGGAAGACTGCCCCGACTACTGCTTCGATGGTCGCAATGGTAGAGCCGGTTACAGCTTCCATATTTGGCGTTTTGCTTCTCGGAGATAATTTGGGACTCATTCAATTTCTGGGAATGGTGCTAATTCTGGTTACAGTCACCGTACTTAGTGTAAAACAGGCTGACTGAAAAATTTATGTCCATTAAAGTAATTAAAAGATTTAGTCATCAATAGGAACCGAGTAGGCGTCGCCATTACTGACCACGCCTCTCACAGAGCACACACGTGCGGACCTTCGCATGCGGCTCTTCCCATATATCTCTTTTAGAGATAACGTTCATCGTAAACAGATAAAAGACTCA
>NZ_JBIEKI010000026.1:0-35231 GCF_043497085.1 Halobacillus sp. B23F22_5
ATTTGGGCAGGGAAACGATGAGACTCCTACGGGAGAGGCAAGGCTGACGAGGCCCCGCAGGGCGAAGCCCGAGGAGACTTGTCGTCTTCCCCGTGGAAAGGGAATCGTTTCCCAGCCCCACTTTTCCAGTATCAACAATAATGAAAAAAAAGGCTGCCCCTATAAGTCTCTTATAGACTTATGGGACAGCCCCATTTTTTGTTCAGATAATAAAAAGGTTGACACAATTTCCACCCTCATCGTATACTCTATATTAAATCTTAATTCCGACTATTTTCATTGGAATAATTATATAAGGGTGAGTGGAGCAATGTTTTTACAAATGAACGAGGTGGCAAAAAGGTTTGCTGACCATGAGGTTTTTTCTGGCATCAATGTATCTATCGAAAAAAATCAATTTGTCTCTATCCTTGGGCCATCAGGGTGTGGGAAGTCCACTTTACTCTCTATGATAGCGGGTCTAGAGGATGTGACAGAGGGTTCGCTCAGTCTTGGGGGAGAAAAAATCCTTCATCCTGGAACTGACCGAGGCATGGTTTTCCAGCAGCCGGCTTTATTCCCTTGGCTAACGGTGAAGGATAATGTAACTTTTCCGTTGAAAGCTAACCACTCCAAACATGAGAAGGAGCAAATCGCTGCTAACTACTTAAAAATGGTACATCTAACGCGCTTCAAGGATGCCTATCCTCATGAATTATCAGGAGGAATGCAACAGCGAGTCGCTATTGCAAGGGCATTGGTAATGGATCCGAAAGTGTTATTGATGGATGAACCATTTGGAGCCCTGGATGAACAGACGCGACACATCCTTCATGATGAACTGATGAAAATTTTTGAAGAAACGAAAAAAACGATTTTGTTCGTTACTCATAGTATTCAGGAAGCCATCAAACTATCGGATCGCGTCATCGTCATGGGAACCCGTCCAGGCAAAATCATTGCTGACTTTTCAATCGACATTGATCGCCCTAGAGAACGTGACGATACACAAGTGATTGAAATGGAAAAAAAGATTATGGGACTGTTAGAAGATGAAATCAAAAAAGTGATGAAGGAAGAATTGGATTATGAAACCAAGCATTTGGGTTAAACGAATTGCATTCATTATCGTTTTATTAGCAATTTGGCAAGGCGTCTACATGTCAGGTTATTTTCCGGCTATTCAGTTCCCACCACCGACGAAGGTATTTCAAGCATTAGTCGATGGATTTGCTGACGGCACGTTAGTTGAGGCTTTACTGGCAAGTTTCAAACATCTATTGATCGGACTTGCGCTTGCAATCACCCTTGGAACGTTGATCGGTGTCCTGCTCGGAAAGTCACGTCAGGCGGATGAAACCGCTGGGATGTATTTAATAGCGATGCAGAGTATTCCAAGTATCGTATGGGTTCCACTTGCAATCATGTTGATTGGTTTAAATGAAACAGCAGTAATATTTGTAGTCGTATTAGGTGGAACATTCGTGATGGCATTGAATGTCAGGACCGCCATTCATAGCGTGCCCCCTGAATTCATCAAGGCGGCAAGAACAATGGGGTCCAAAGGTCTTCCTTTATTTTTTAAAGTGGAAGTACCTGCAAGCCTTCCTTATTACATGAGCGGAATCCGCTTAGCATGGGCATTCAGCTGGAGGGCATTGATGGCAGGTGAATTACTTAGTAATGGCCCTGGCCTTGGGTATTCACTAAGGTTTGCGATGGATTTCGCGCAGATGGAATTGGTCATTGGAATCATCATTATCGTCGGTGTCATCGGATCGGTAGTTGATCAGCTGGTTTTCTCTAAATTGGAGAAAAAAGTGATGAGACGATGGGGTTTATTAAAATAATCAGAGAGGTGGAGAAATATGAAAAGGTGGTTGTCTTTGTTTTCAGTCGTCGTATTAGGGTTACTTTTGACCGCTTGCGGCTCTAGTGATTCAGCATCAGGGAGCAGTAGCGGGGATAAAATTGTCATTGGTTATTTTCCGAACATCAATCATGTAGCAGGAATGGTAGCTGAAGAAAAGGAACTGTATGAGAAAACACTTCCAGATGGTACGGAAGTCGAATATAAATACTTCCCGGATGGATCTGCTTTCATGACCGCTTTGGAAACTGGGGAAATACAAGGAGGACTCGTGGGACCAGGTCCTGCGATGAACCATTATATGAGCGGGGCAGAAATCAATATCGTAGCTGCTGGATCTACTGGGGGCACTGTTATCATGGCACGTAATGATTCTGGCATTGATTCACCAGAACAATTGAAAAACACGACATTTGCATCTCCACGTGTTGGTTGTACGCATGACGTCCAGTTCGAGGCGTTGATGATGCGTGAATACGGACTTAAATCAGACCGTCTTAAAGGTGAAATGAAACATGTTACCGGCAAGCCAGCTACGTATTCCCAATTGTTTGCCAGTAAACGAATTGATGTAGCAACAGTTCCAGAACCATGGGCATCAAAGATAGAGGAAGAAGGGCATGGGAAAGTATTGATTGATACCAACGAAGTGGCATTTGGTGAGACATTGCCGGCTGCTGTATTCGTTACTTCCAATGAGTTAGTCGAAAATGACTCCGACTTGGTACAGAACCTGGTGGACGCCCACAAAGAGGCTACTACGTTCATTCAAGATAATCCAGAAGAGGCAAAAGAAATTGCTGCCAACAAAATCAAGGATATCACCGATCAGGAATTGTCAGAATCAGTGATCGACAGCTCCTGGGAACGTATCGATTTCACCTACAATGTGAAGCTGGAAGACCTTCAATCATTCGCAAATGCTTCTTATGAGTTGCAATTTTTAAAAGAAAAGCCTGATTTAAGTGGCTTAGTCGATACCACATTTATTGAAGAATAAAAAGGCAAGGAGCTTTTCCCTTGCTTTTTTTGTAGTTGCATATAGCCAAGTATCATAAAATTAGCAATAAGTTTTCCGATTCAGGTGACACTAATGGCAAAGGAGGTCATCTGATGAAGATTAAGAACATATATAGTGTTTTAGCGTTTATGCTTCTTTTTGTTGGATTTACTGCCAGTGTCCAAGCGGAAGAAGGCCTAATTTATGAAATGAAAAACGTCGATGAAGTGGAAAATCGTTGGGAAATCCACTTTCAATATGCAGAGTTCACAGGGCTGGAAGATAAAGCATTTCAGCAGAAGTTGAACAAGATGATCGAGGAAAAAGTCGCACGGTATATCCAAACCGTAAAAGAACAAGCGGACGATAATAAAGGAATGCCCATTCGCTTATATGGAGAGACAAAAGTATTGGTGGATAATAACTTTTATTCTGTTTTGATGACGTCCAGCCTTTCGAGAGGAAACACATTCAGTGGCGACGTCGAATCATTCAACTTCTATAATCAAAAAGATACACAGCTCGCCACTCTAATGGATATTATGGATTTGGATAAAATTGATGCGGAAGTGAAAAAACAAATTAGTTCCAAGCCTGATGTTTACTTCGTTGAGGAATTCAAACATGTGCGCCCGGATACAGCATTCTACCTGCAAGGGGAGGAACTAGTGTTGATTTTCAACAAATATGAAATAGCTCCAGGAGTTTATGGAACTTCAGAAATTAAAATACCAATCAATCATCGATATTAAAACAAAAAAATGCCGCTAATCCATATGGAGCAGCGGCCAATCTGATTGTCTAATTGATTCATTTTCAGGGGAGGAATCAATACATTCAGTATTTTTAAGACAATCACTTATAAACAGTATTGTCCACATCCCAAACCTTTTATACATAAGTACTGACAAAATTATCAACATTATCCACACCCATTGTGGATTTGTTTACCAACACTTTATTAACAATGGGGGAGGTCAATAACACAAGGTTGTAAACGGTTTATTCACAATAGGTAAAAAAATGTGGATAACTTTTGCCTGCAAGGTTTGTTCTGCGGCTTTGTTAGGTATATACCCTCTTTAAATTTTTATAATCCTAAGATTTTCGGGAACGTTTAAAAATTTTGTCTGCTTGTTTAAAATCTCTTCCATACAACACTTCCTGGGTCTTTGAAAGTGCACCTTTTGAAGCTTTTGTTTGTCCCTGCTTTGCTTTCATGGAAAAAACCTCCTTCTTTTCCTACAGCTTGTCCAAACCCCGGCCAACTATACAAAAAAGCTTAAGCGCAGGATAAGCGCTTAAGCTTCCAAAGCCTCTTCAGACTCTTGTGCCCTGTAGTAGTGAAAGAGGTATTGTTCCCTCGTAATCGCAAAAAGATCATAGACATCTTCTTTTTCATTGATTCGCTTCCATATATCCGGATAGTCGGTATTTGCATGCGACACATAAGGAAGTTTTAATGCAGCTTTCATAGAGCGTGGATTATTACGGCGAATTTTCATGAAAATCGCTTCGATATCCAGCTGGAAGAAAAGCTCCTCAAAAAATGCTTCCTTGGCAGGACGGTTATAGCCTTTTCCGAAATACGGCTGGCCGATCCACGTGGCTAAAAACCCTTTATTATCGGTGATATCAAACAAATTGATTGTACCAATCGGCTGGTTCCATTCATCCATAATCGTGCGGGAAATGAGTTCCCCTTGTTCTTCCGCTTCCATCGTCTGCCTGGTCAAGAAGTAAAATTCATCGCTGGAGTAGGCTTTATGACGGACGTAGGGGAAGACTTCCGGGTGGATCATCAACTCGAACAAAACAGGGGCATCATGCAAATCGCGTTTTTTTAACATAAAAAACCCTCCTTATCTTTAAAAGGAGGGCAGTCGGGTCGTGTGGAAGGAAACTGCTGTGGACGCGACCACCCTCGAATTTTTATCAATTGCTCACAAAAATCCGGGGTGGGAATCGAACCCACTAGAACCAGTCAAGCTGGTGGCGCACCATTTGCCTTCCCATACTCCGCTCTATGAAAAATCTAAGATTTTTTCAGATCGTTGAATTTATCATAAGCGATTTTTCTGGAAAAATAAATAGGCATTTGAATAATTTATTTCAGGATTTTAACGACATGAAATGACAACTTTCGACACACAAAATAAGCGGTTATTTTTTATAAATAATTTCTCCATTTACCATCGTCCATAATGGTTTCGACATGAATTCGAACGGGTGGCCATCCCAGAGAACGAGGTCAGCATCTTTCCCCGGTTCGATAGACCCCACACGGCCTTCTACACCGAGGTTCCTGGCAGGAATGATGGTAATTCCTTGTAACGCTTTTTCAATATCTAATCCTTCCCTGGCAGCGAGTGCCGCGCAAATATTTAAGTATTGGATGGGAGTATAAGGGTGGTCTGTGGTGATCGACACTTGAATTCCGTGCCTGGTCAGTTTGTGATAAGTTTCCCAAGTTTTATTTTTTAACTCAATTTTTGATCTCCGGGTGAAAGTAGGCCCTACAGATACTTGGAGATTCCGACCTTCCAGTTCTTCAGCGATCAAGTGTCCTTCTGTGCAGTGCTCGATGCGAAGGTCGAGATTGAATTCATCTGCAAACCTGATGGCACTAAGGATATCATCAGCCCGGTGCGCGTGGATGCGAACCGGGATTTCACGTTTCAACGCCCTCACAATTGGCTGCACCCTTAAGTCATCAGGATTATCCGCATGCCAGGCATGATAAAACTTTTCCCGCAGCATTCCCATAATCCCAAGACGTGTAATCGAATCATTACGCGAAGTGGAATGGACCCGTTTCGGGTTTTCCCCAAGTGCCAGCTTCAATCCAGCAGTATCCCGAAGCAGCATGCTGGAGATATTTTTGCCTGTATTTTTAATCACAGAAGTCATCCCGCCTATGATATTTGCGCTTCCGGGCATGATGTGCGCGGTAGTGACACCTGCACGGATAGCGTCGCCGAAGGCAGGATCCAGGGGGTGAGCTCCGTCCATAGCTCTCAAATGTGGTGTCATGGCTTCAATCGTTTCATTGGCATCACTACCAGCCCAGCCTGTCCCTTCATCATATAATCCTAAATGGGTATGCACATCAATAAACCCTGGAAAAAGCAATTTATTCTGACCGTCAATGCTGTTGGCATTAGCAGGAGTGTCCACTTTGTTTCCAAAAGAGACGATTTTACCGTCTTTGAGTAATACTTGCCCGTTATCGATAGTTGGGGACGTGACAGGATGGATCGTTACATTCGTAATCACTGTATCCATATTCTTTCGTGCCTTTCTGCTATTTTATTTTTATTTAAGTTACAACTCTATTATATGCGAAAAATGGTTGGAAGAGTATGTAAAAAAGATTAGGGGGAAGCAGTACTTCCTCCTAATCTTTAAACACATCTTCCAAGGCCGGGGTCAATTCAGGGTATATGAAATCATAACCGAGAGCGATGGCCTTTTTCGGAACGACATGCTGGCCATCGAGAAGAAGCGTGCTCATGTCACCCAGCGCGGTTCTGATAGCAAAAGCGGGCGCTGGAAGCCAGTGTGGACGACCAAGAACTTTACCAAGTGTTCGCCCAAAATCTTTATTTCTTTTCGGATTAGGAGCTGTGGCATTCATGGGGCCGACTACTTCCTTATTGCGGATTGCAAAGTCGATCATCCCTACGACATCGTCCACGTGGATCCAGGACAGCCATTGTTCTCCCGATCCTATTTTTCCGCCTGCCATCATTTTATAAGGAATCGCCATCTTAGGTAGTGCTCCTTCTTCCCCCAAAATGATTCCAAACCTTAGAAATACAGTCCGGACGTCATGTTTGGCCGCCTGAGAAGCTCGTTTCTCCCATTCGGTTGTGACATTGGCCAGAAAACCACTTCCTGGCTTGGTTGTGTCCTCTGTAAAGGCCTCCGTCATGGAGTTTCCATAAAACCCTACTGCAGAAGCGTTGATAAGGACTTCCGGTTTTTTCTTTAGTTTACGAATCAAATCAACAATATTTTCGGTAGCTTTGATTCGGCTGTCCAGGATGCTACGTTTTCTTTCCTCCGTCCATCTTCCGCTATTCAACGACTCTCCGGCTAAATTGACGATGGCATCAAGCTCTTTCAGTTGAGCTTCCGGAGCAAATTCAGGTTTGAGCCACCCAATATATTTGATGTTTTTCGTATCCTTATGTTTTTCCGGGCTGCGGGTCAATACATAAACGTCATGGCCTTCTAAAACAAAATGTCTGGTCAGTTTTTGTCCGACAAAACCTGTTCCGCCTGTAATTGCTATTTTCATACTGTAATTCCTCCTTTAATGAGGTTTGATTAAAGTTTACTGTATATTTTGAAAAAAATCGATTCTTCCAAGTGTCCTATGGGAAGAGACTCATGCTAAAATAAAGCAAGAGGTGAGAGGTTTGGCTAAGATCACGCGGATAACTACACAGAAAAAGAAGAAAGACCGCTTCAATATATTTTTAGACTTTGGGCAGGGGGAATCCTATGGTTTCAGTGTTTCTGAGGATATTCTAGTTAAAGAATCCCTGCATAAAGGGATGGAGCTGGATGATGCTTCTATAAAAGCTCTAATGGAAAAAGATGACCTACAAAAATCCTATACCCTTACCATACATTATTTAAGCTACCGGATGCGCTCGGAAAAAGAAATCCGGGATTATTTGAATAAAAAAGAAACGGATCCTGAACAAATCGAAGTAATTATCGACAGGCTTTATAAAGAAAAGCTGCTGGATGACCAGGAGTTTGCAAACGCGTTAGTCCGAAGCAGAATCCACACATCGAGCAAGGGGCCATTGATGGTAAAAAAAGACCTGATGGAAAAAGGGGTTTCAGCTGTTAAGGCGGAAGAAGCCCTGACCCATTACCCTTTTGAAGCACAATATGAAAAGGCGATGAAATTTGCGAAAAAAAAACTGCGTTCAGATGGAAAGAAATCATTCCGCCAGCAGGTACAAAATCTCCAGCAGACATTGATGCAAAAGGGGTTTACCAATGACGTCATCCAGGAAGTCATTGCCAACCTTCCACAGCAGGAAGAGGAGGATGCCGAATGGCAGGCGGTTGTTTATCAAGGAGAAAAAGTCCTGCGTAAATACGAACGAAAAGCAGAAGGTTTTGAACTGAAGCAGAAAGTGAAAAGTGCGTTGTACCGTAAAGGGTTCCAAATCGATGAAATCCAGCGTTTCATTGAAGAGTATATGGAGGAAGAAGAATGACTTTCTGAATATCTCCATAGAAGATTTTAAATCAAGGCGGCACGCTCGTTTTAAAAATCATTAACGTCCATTAAGAAAAGGTTTATACAAGTGAATCATAAAATAATACCAAAGAAGGCAAGCCCTCTGAACACTAGAGGTGCTTGCCTTCTTTCCTGGGGGGGTTAAGCCCTAATTTAAATAAGATTTTTATTTTGAAGATCTTCAATTGCTTCATACACGTGGTCAACGACGTTGGCAGCCTGCTTCTGCACTTCTGGATGCGCGTTACTCATTGCATAGCTGTAAGGTGCCAATTGGAACATCGGGATATCGTTGAAAGAATCCCCGATAACGGCTATTTCCTCAGACTTAAGGCCTGTTTGATCAAACAGTGCCAGCAGACCGCTGGCTTTGTTGATCCCTTTAGGCACGAGGTCTACACATGTTTCGTGTGAGACGAAGCAATCAAGTTTCTGGCTGTATTTTTCATCGATACGTTTTTGCAGGGCCATCACATCTGGTTCTTTCCCATGCACGGTTATTTTCGAGGCATCTACTTCAACGCCTAAAGCATCAGCCAGCTTTGGATTTACCTGAATGTCGTGGATCAATTGTTCCGAAATTAAATCAATCCATTTGTTATGCTGATGGGTAAAGGTTTCCTCAGCAGTAGATACGGTTGTTACCATTGGTTCCTTTACGATATCGCGGTAAACCTGGCGGATCACATCAGAATCAAAGGTCTCGGACAGGATATGGGAATTATCCGCTCCATAGACAAAAGCCCCGTTTTGGCTGATTCGGTGTCCCTTTTGACCGATCCGTTCGAGGATATCCTGAATTTCATGATCCATCCTCCCTGAGGCTACTGCCAAATCCACTCCTCGTTGAACCAGCCTATCAATTGCATGTATATCTTTTTCTTTTATAAAATGATTCATGCCAAGCAACGTACCATCAAGGTCACTGACAAATAATTTAATCATTCGCTAAACTCCCTTCCATATGACACCATAGACAATAGACGTTATTCTCGATATATTGTATACATTGAAAACGCTTCAAAGCAAAGCAAAACGACCTGAGGGAATTCGAATGAAGGGGGAAGGGCATGGACCAGCAAGTTATTGTAGAGAAAGTATTGAATAATAATGTCGTCATCGCGGAACATCCCACCTATAAAGAGGTGGTGTTGATCGGAAAGGGAATCGGCTTCAATCGCAAAAAAGGTGTATCTATTACATTAGATGAAGCAGATAAGACATTCTTGCTTCGTGATGAGGAGCAGAAGGAGCAGTATGTTAACCTGTTGCCTTATGTGGAAGAAGACTTCATCGATTTCATGAATGACATTTTGCTGCATATTGAAAACAGAATGAATCAAAGCTTGAATGAGCATATCCATGTCGCACTTACGGATCACATCGCTTTCGCTATCAACCGGGCCAAACATGATATGCAGTTCAACAACCCTTTTTTGTTCGAAATTGAAACACTTTATCCAAAAGAATACCAGGTAGCAATGGAAGTAGTAGAAATGATCAATAACAAAGAAGGCACCGAATTTCCTGAAGGGGAAACAGGCTTCATCGCTTTGCATATACATAGCGCGGTAACAGATAAAACCTTAAGCGATATTAATAAACATTACCAGCTGATTTCCCAAATGGTAGAAGTCATTGAAGAGTCACTGGAGGTTTCCATTGATAAAAATAGTGTCGATTATCACCGGCTGGTCCAGCACTTAAGACGTGCGGTCGATCGGATTCATGTAGGGGAAGAAGTCGGGGAAGAAAATCGTCTCGCAGAAATGTTGAAAAAAGAATATCCGTTATGCTATAATCTTTCTTGGAAGTTGATAAAAGTGATGCAGAAGCAATTGAATAAACCAGTGGATGAATCAGAAGCTATTTATTTGACGATTCATCTGCAGCGGTTAGTCAACCATAAAACGTAATTATACGTGTTACTGATACGATCAGGCATGAGTATAAAAAGTTTTAGAGGTTTTCAATGGGGTAAGTGTACCTTTTGAAGCCAAATAAAACTTTTTTGCTCATGCTTTTTTTATTACCTTAGACGTCGTACAAGTTGGCGTTTAAAATTTCAGTTAAAATGGAAGCGGTTTATTTCATTTTTCTGAAAATACATCCCATGATTAACTTATGGCTTCTGTATCACACTAAAACAAAAGGAGGAACTTTCTATGTTCAAAAATGCTTTTGGTACATTGCAAAAAGTCGGTAAAGCATTGATGCTTCCGGTTGCCTTGCTCCCTGCCGCTGGTATTTTGCTGGCATTCGGTACAACGTTCCAGCAGGATTCCTTCCTCGAGCTTGTACCTGCGTTCGAAGCAAACTGGATTCAGGTATTCTCGCAGGTAATGGCATCCGCCGGTGACATTGTATTTGCCAACTTGCCGCTGCTATTTGCCGTGGGTGTTGCCATCGGTCTTGCCGGCGGAGATGGGGTAGCAGGTCTTGCTGCCATCATCGGTTATTTAATTATGAATGTGACGATGGGTGTGTTGGGCAAAGTTGATGCTGATATGGCTGCCAATTCACCTGCTTATGCTGATGTACTTGGGACCCCGACACTGCAAACCGGTGTATTTGGCGGGATTATCGTTGGTATATTAGCTGCTTATTTATACAATAAATACTTTAATATCGAGCTGCCGCAATTCCTCGGTTTCTTTGCCGGTAAGCGGTTCGTTCCGATTGTCACAGCATTTTCAGCCGTATTTTTAGGAATTCTCATGTTGTTTGTCTGGCCGTTTGCCCAGGATGGTTTAAACGCGTTGTCTCACTTGATGCTTGAGACTAATATTCATATTGCCGCTTTGGTATTTGGTATTATCGAACGTTCTTTAATTCCGTTCGGATTGCATCACATCTTCTATTCACCGTTCTGGTTCGAATTCGGCTCTTATGTGACCGAAGCTGGGAACACGGTGCGTGGTGACCAGCAAATCTTCTTCGCTCAGCTGCGTGACGGAGTAGAGTTTACCGCGGGTACATTCATGGTTGGTAAGTTCCCATTCATGATGTTTGGACTTCCAGCTGCAGCACTTGCGATTTATCATACAGCAAGACCTGAACGCAAGAAGGTAGTAGGCGGTATCATGGCATCTGCCGCATTGACATCATTCCTGACTGGTATTACAGAACCAATTGAGTTCTCTTTCCTATTCGTAGCACCGTTGTTATTCGGTATCCACGCGATTTTCGCTGGTCTATCGTTCATGACGATGTCGCTGTTGGATGTGAAAATTGGACAAACCTTCTCTGGTGGTTTGATCGACTTCATTCTGTTCGGTATCCTGCCTAACCGTACCGACTGGTGGTGGGTCATCATCGTAGGTCTGGTCTTTTCTGTGATTTACTACTTCGGTTTCCGTTGGGCAATTCTTAAGTTCAACTTGGCGACCCCAGGACGTGAAGACGAAGAAGTCGATGCCGACGAAGATAGTGAAATCGGGGATCTTCCATATGAAATCCTCTCAGCAATGGGCGGACAAGAGAATATCGCTCATTTGGATGCCTGTATCACACGGCTTCGAGTTTCTGTCAATGACAAAGGTGAAGTTGATAAGAACCGACTGAAGAAGCTTGGCGCATCTGGTGTCATGGAAGTCGGAAATAACATACAGGCCATTTATGGTCCTAGATCCGATAGCTTACGCGGCCAAATGCAAGATATCATCGACGGTAAAGCACCTCGTGCTGTTGCTGAAGATCGCTCTGAAGTTGCAGAAGAAGCAAAAGATGCAGAGGTTCCTGTCGGTGGTGAAGACTTCAACTTTGTAAGTCCTTTGCAAGGGGAAATCATGCCGATCACAGAAGTACCGGACCAAGTATTCTCTGGTAAAATGATGGGTGATGGATTTGCAATTAAACCTTCAGATGGCAAAGTTGTTTCACCAGTAAACGGTAAAATTCTGAATGTCTTCCCGACGAAGCACGCGATAGGTATCCAGGCAGAAAACGGTACAGAAATTCTGATCCACATTGGAATTGATACCGTCAAGCTGAAAGGGGAAGGCTTCGAAGCAATGATTAAAGAAGGCGACGAAGTCAAGCAAGGGCAAGAGTTGATGAAAGTGGACTTTGACTATGTAAAAGAGCATGCAACTTCCACCATCACACCAGTCATTTTTACAAACTTGCAAGAAGGTCAGGAAGTTAAGATTGCAAAACCAGGCGAAGTGCGTCATAATGACCCTGGTATCATTGAAATCAACTAAAAAAATCATATAAATGAGGAGAGATTCAAATGGTAGAACAAACAATGAAGATTACAGCAGCAGATGGCTTACACGCGCGTCCAGCAACAGCAATGGTGCAGATCGCAGGGCAATATCAGGCAGACGTGAACCTGGAGTATAAAGATAAGTCCGTCAACTTGAAATCCATTATGGGTGTTATGTCTCTGGGTATTCCTAATGATGCTGAAATTAAATTGACTGCAGACGGTGAAGATGAAAAAGAAGCACTGGAAGCAGTTGTAAACAAAGTTAAAGAAGAAGGACTTGGAGAGTAATTTCCATTAAAAGAAAAGCTGCTGGCCTTTTATCAAATGGCCAGCAGCTTTTTTGTCTGGATAAAAAATATAATTAACAGCAGTAATGAATTCGCGCGTCTGCTTAATATTCCTGTTTTATGAATCTACCTTGATTTCTGTTCGACGGTCATCTTCTGCAAAGATTTTATCAGCAACACCTTCTGGCCCTTTCAGGCGAGATGGATCAGCAACATGGTCACTATCCGACCAGAAAGGTGTGTTCATACCACCCATATATACTGCTGTAGCAGACATCGGTCGATCTTCCCATTCTTTCTGCAGGCTTTCCGTGAACCCACGTACAGCAAATTTACTGGCACAATATACCGATTCATTGACTTTACCCCGGAGCCCGGCAGTAGATATGATATTCAGAACTCTGCCTTCTGAGGCTTCCAGCAAAGGCAAAGCCTTTTGAGTCATTAAGATGGTACCCTTAACGTTGGTATCCAGCATTTTATCGATGTCTTCTTCTTTTAAGGAAGATAATTCTCCGAAGATTCCGATGCCAGCATTGTTGATTAATACGTCAACGCGGTCCAATTGACGGATTGCCTCGTCAACCGAAGCTGGCTCTGTTACATCACAAATGTATGATTCTGCCTGCCCGCCTTGTTGGATTATTTCCATTCGTACCAATGACAGGCTTCGTTCTGTTCGCCCTAACAAAATGATTTCATAACCTTCTTTTGCGTATCGATGGGCCAGTGCCCGTCCTAGTCCAGTACCGCCCCCGGTAATTACTGCTTTTCCCACATGAATTCCCCTTTCCTCAATGTTCCTCATTTCCATTGTGACGAATGCTTGTTAAAATGTAAATGGATAACCATAGGAGGGAAAATCATGGAACGCAGATATAGCGATATGACAATAGAGGAATTAAGAAAGGAAGTTGGTGAACTTACTGATAAAGCAAGGAAAGCAGAGCAGATGGGGATGGTCAATGAGTATGCCGTTTATGAACGGAAGATCATCATGGCAAAGTCTTATATGCTGAATCCTGACGACTTTAAGCCAGGAGAAGAATATCAGATTGAAGGCGATCCGGCCCATAACTTTAAAATTATATATATGAACGGTACCTTCGCCTGGGGATACCGGACAAATGACCAGGGGGAGAAAGTTAGTGAAGAGGAAGAGGAAGCATTACCAATTTCCATGCTTGGAGAAAAAATCAATTGATTAAAAAGCGTGCCTTATTTGGCACGCTTTTTTAGTGAAGGTTAAGCACGTTTGTTCATCTGAACTTCTGTGATGATTTCAGACTGTGTCTGCTGCGTTTCCCCATTCACCTGGTGAGCCGCATGTTTCGGGTTAGCACGAGGGGAGTCGAATGGGTCGCTATAGAGATTATCGAAAAAACCTTTATGCGGTTTACGACCTTTGTTTTTGCCCATTATATTTCACCCTTCCCATCGTCCAGCCTGTGCGAAGAGCGGGCCATCCGCTCTTTTGGATGAGTGTTCGTCGAACCATCGGCTCGCTTAGAAGCAAATTCTGCTTTTGCCCTTGGTTCTCCGTTCATTTTCTTTTCTGGAAAGCCAACAGTTTTATTGCGCATCTTTCAGCCTCCTGTAGCATCATAATAGGATGCAGGTATAGTTTATGTAATTTCAAACCTGCTATGTGTTACAATTGGGAAGTAAACATTGGGAACGTATGAGGTGACAATAATGGAAGAAGTTTTTCAGCGTTTAGCTGATCAGTTATATGATAAAAATCCTTCCCTGTCTATTGATGAGGCTCGTACTTGGGTCGAGTTGTTATGGGAAGACTTCGAAGTAACTCGGGCTAAAGCAGGACATGAATATCAGGGAAAGCAAATGACGGAGCAGATCGTTACACAATGGATTAACCATTATGGGGCGAAGTTACATGAATTTGCTGCCAACAATCCAAAGTATCGGGATATGCTTGCCAAAAAAAGGCCAATGAATTGAATAACATAGAGGCTGATTCCTTGCCTATCCTCCCGATAAAACGGGAATGGGGCGATGAGGAATCAGCCTCTTCTTCATGAGTCCGCTGGAATTGGATCTAATTTTGTTTGCAATTTTTCTTCGGTAAACACCCATCCAGTGTAGGAATTCATTATTTCCAGTGTGGAATCATCTATTTGAGCTACTGCGACAAATGGATATCTACCTCGGGAACGATAACGAAGGTCGATGAAACGTACTTCCGTATGCTCGTTATAATAAGTGATTTCAAACCGGTAGACCGGAGAGAATGATAAGAAAGCCTTGATATTATGATCTTCCAGGGCACGTACCATAGCCGGCTCATCCATAGGAATTGTCTGTCTTGGAAATTCATCCAAAATGACAATGTGGCCATTTTCAGCTTTTCCGACATAATAGTGATCTGTGGTTGTAATGGCAATGCGCCAATTATTTTGTTTCATGGTAGGGGATGTTGCGATCTGTTCGACATGTTCAAAATGCTCGTGTATGAGTTTTACCATTTCCCGTTTATCAAAATAACGTTTCACGTAATAAAGGGCGATTACAAAGTAAATGATCAGCCATGTGGAACCGGGGTTCGCACCCAGGTTCCAGGCGACAATGCCGGCTATATGCATCAGGAAAATATATAAATCAAACGTGTTGATGAAGCCATAAGCCACCCAGCGTTTCGTTAATGGTCGGTAGGCCTGGGTGCCGTATGCATTGAATACATCGACAAATACATGCATGATGACTGCAAAGAAAGTCCAGAGCCATAGATGAAGGAAGCTGACCTCTGGAGCAAAAGCATAGATGACACCCGAAAGTGCAAGACCCCAGAATATAACTGCAGGCATGGAGTGCGTAATGCCCCGGTGGTGTCGTATATATACTGCGTTGTTTTTCAGCTTAAGTATCGTATCGAAATCAGGCGCCTGAGAGCCGATCATGGTACCGGCTAATACGGCATTGAACAATGCCGGATCACTCTGTACAACAGGATCGAGTGTAGCCAGTCCGCCCAGGGCGACCCCCATGACGACATGTGTACCGGTATCCATCAAGGTACCTCCTTTATGGACTTCTTGGTTGTTAACCAGGTTAAACTCGTGTATTTTTTATTAATTGTATCATGAAAGGTGAATCGCAATGAAAAATAAACAAGCACAAATAGATGAAATTTTAGCTGGTTTTGACAGAAATAAGTTCCAACAAGACTTGATCAACTGGTTCCTACGAGAACAACGCTCGCTGCCATGGCGAGATAATCAAGAACCCTATCGAGTTTGGGTATCTGAAATCATGCTGCAACAAACCAAAGTCGATACGGTCATCCCTTATTTCAATCGGTTTATCGAAAAATTCCCCACCCCAGAAAAACTGGCTGAAGCTGACGAACAGGAAGTACTTAAGGCGTGGGAAGGTCTAGGTTACTATTCCCGAGCACGTAATCTGCAAAACGCAATTCGCGAAGTCGTCAGTGATTACGGTGGAAAGGTACCAGAAGAAGCAGATGAACTTGCTTCTTTGAAAGGAGTCGGTCCTTATACCAAAGGTGCTATATTAAGTATCGCTTATGATAAGCCGGAACCAGCAGTTGACGGCAATGTCATGCGGGTATTGTCTCGTATTTTATATATCGAAGATGATATCGCTAAGCAAAGTACGAAAAAGCTGTTCGAAACGATCATTCGTGAGGTGATTTCACAAGAAGATCCATCTTCTTTTAATCAGGGACTTATGGAACTCGGAGCACTAGTTTGTACACCTAAATCTCCAAGTTGTATGCTCTGCCCTGTCCAGGAGCATTGTCGTGCTTACCATAAAGGGGTAGAGCAGGAGCTTCCAGTTAAAACGAAAACAAAGAAACAGAAAAAAATACCTTATGCTGCCTTGTTAATTACTAATGGCCAGGGTGATGTGCTGATTCAGCAACGGCCTGCTAACGGACTGCTTGCTAATTTATGGGAATTCCCTATGGTGCCGATGGCAGATATTGACCGGGAACATCTCTCCCATTGGTTTTTTGGGGAATACGGATTGGTGATCACTCCTGGGGAAACCGTCGATAAAATCAAGCATGTCTTTTCCCATCTTATCTGGGACTTGGAAGTCATCTCCTGTATGATAGAAAAAGGAGAATTGGATCATCCCAGAGCCAAGTTCGTTGCTATAGATGAATTAGAATCCTATCCCTTCCCGGTTTCCCATCAAAAAATTGCAAAACACTGTAAGTAAGGAAAGCTCCAGCCCCTCGGGTGCTGGAGCTTTTGTTTAAAATGGTGCTATCGTAGTCGAGCGTGTGGACTTCAGTTCGTTTTCTAAAGACAAATCAGCCAGTCCACCCCGGCTTACAATTTCTTCATTTATTTCTCTAAGAATGGTGGTACCTTCTTGATTCAGGTAAGGAGCCATTTGCGATAGCGAATAGTGAAAATAACTCAATTCATCTCCACTCCATTCCTGTTTCCTGGTCATCGCTAATTCACTCATATCCCGGCCTTTGTACATGCCTTTTCGCCTCCTTCTTTATTAGTGTGGAAAAAAATCCATCGCCTATTCAAGTTAATGGATAAACATGGAAATTGATTTTGGTGGATAATGATTTTCTAAATGGGCATTCTAATTCTTGCGGAGGTGATAAAGATGGCTAAAAAACAACAAAACCAACAAAACCCAAGCAAAACTAATGCTGCAGAAGTAAGACAGCAAAACCAGCAAGCTGCTCAAAAAGGTCAGCAGCAACAATATGGTGCTGAATTTGCTGCAGAGACTGATGCACAAGAAGTTCGTCAACAAAACCAACAGTCTCAAGCTAAAAAGAAATAACGAAGATCCCCCGAATCTTCTAAACGAATAGCAGACAAAAGCAGCTGCTGAACAAAAACAGACCGTGCTTCTTATCCAATTGGGAGAAGCAGCGGTCTGTTTTTTGTTACACTTTAAGAAAGTTTAACTTTGTTAAAGGATTAAAATATAAGAAATACTAAGGCTTTCTCCATAAGTACTTGGCGACAAGCCAAGTTTTTCTAACCATCTCTACATATGTTTATAAAACGTCACTAAATGGTCGCTTACACTTTAGACTCTTATGTTTTCATTTGTTGTCAGATATCGTTATAATGGTTAAAGTAGACAAAATCGGTGAAAATTACGTCTGTTAGGGAAGGGAGATCTTATGCCTGCACCAGAGCCTGGACAATCGGTCCAAATACAAAGCTATAAACACAACGGCAAGCTTCACAGGATATGGGACAGCACGATGATATTAAAAGGGACAAGAAATGTCATAATCGGAGCGAATGATCGGACCGTAGTAACGGAAAGTGATGGCCGGACATGGTTGACGAGAGAGCCGGCAATTTGTTATTTCCATTCTAAACATTGGTTCAATATCATCGGTATGCTCCGTAACGATGGCGTATATTATTACTGTAATATCAGTTCTCCTTTTGTATATGATGAAGAAGGAATCAAATATATCGATTATGATTTAGATGTAAAGGTTTATCCTGATATGACATTTACTTTGCTGGATGAAGATGAGTACGAACAACATAAACAGGAAATGAATTATCCGAAAGTGCTTGACCGTATTTTGCATAATAATGTAGACACGCTGATTCGATGGGTAAGACAACGCAAGGGTCCGTTCTCCCCTGAATTTATCGATCAATGGTACGAACGTTATCTAACATACCGTTAAGCAAACCGTTTCAGCCGCGCTGTACAATGTGAGCGCGGCCTTCCTTTTATAGGCTGTTTTTTGGAAATAGAAAGAGGTGACAGCATTGGATAGCATCAAAAGGTATTTAGCCTTTGTAAAGCCTTATAAGAGTAAAATCATTTTGACCATATCCATCGGTATCATTAAATTTTCGATTCCGTTATTGATGCCATTGATACTCAAATATGTCATCGATGATATTATTGGCGGGGATATGACCCAGGCAGAACAGTTCAATCAGCTATTCTGGCTGATGGGAGGAGCTTTTTTAGTATTCTTTATTTTAAGGCCTCCTGTGGAGTACTTCAGACAATATCTGGCTCAGTGGATCGGAAGCAAGATTCTTTACGATGTCCGCGACAAGTTATTTGACCATATCCAGAAGCTCAGCTTACGATTTTATTCACGGACGAAGACAGGCGAAATCATTTCCCGTGTCATTCATGATGTCGAACAGACAAAGACGTTCGTCATAACTGGACTTATGAATATTTGGCTGGATATGTTTACGATTGTAATTGCAATTATCATTATGCTTAACATGGATATTTGGCTGACGCTTGTAGCCATTTCACTATTCCCGTTATATGGGCTGGCAGTGAAATTCTTTTATGTAAAATTACGGCGACTGACCAGAGAACGCTCCCAGGCGCTGGCAGAAGTACAGGGGCACTTGCATGAACGAGTCCAGGGGATGCCTGTGATCCGCAGTTTTGCTCTGGAAGATCATGAACAGGACCAGTTCGATGTCCAGAACTCTAACTTCCTTGATAAAGCTCTTAAGCATACGAACTGGAATGCTTATACGTATTCTGTTACCAATACGATTACCGATCTTGCTCCTTTATTGGTTATTACATTTGCCGGCTATCAAGTAATTACAGGAAGTCTTACCGTAGGTACGATGGTGGCGTTCACCGGATATATGGACCGTGTTTATAACCCGCTTCGCCGGTTAGTGAACTCTTCAACTGTATTGACGCAGTCGATCGCATCGATGGATCGTGTGTTTGAGTTTATGGATGAAAAATATGATATCGAAGATAAGAAAGATGCAAAAGAACTGACTCACGTAGATGGGAAGGTCACCTTCGACCATGTTTCTTTCCGATATGAAGAGGAGGAATCACTCGTCCTCGATGATTTATCTCTTGATGTGAAGCATGGCGAGACCATTGCTTTTGTCGGTATGAGCGGCGGCGGAAAGTCGACCCTGATCAGCCTGATTCCGAGGTTCTATGATGTGGAAAAAGGAAGAATCCTTATTGATGGTCATGATATCAGAGATGTAAAAGCACGCACTCTCAGGGATAAAATCGGGATGGTACTTCAGGACAACATCTTATTCAGTGAATCGATTGCCATGAACATCAAAATGGGGAACCCGGAAGCTACCGATGAAGAAATGATTGCTGCAGCTAAAGCTGCTAACGCTCATGACTTTATCATGGAGCTTCCTAATGGCTACCATACAATGGTCGGCGAACGAGGCGTGAAGCTATCTGGCGGACAAAAGCAGCGGGTGGCGATTGCCCGGGTCTTCCTGAAGAACCCACCGCTTCTTATTTTGGATGAAGCGACCTCTGCACTTGATTTAGAGAGCGAGCACCTGATTCAGGAAGCGTTAGAAAAATTAGCTTCCGACCGGACGACGTTCATCGTTGCTCACCGATTATCGACGATTACTCATGCTGATCGAATTGTTTTGATTGAAAATGGACAAATCAAAGAAGTTGGTACGCATGAAGAGTTGATGGGACTACGCGGAGGCTACTATGATTTATATCAAGTACAGGAATTAGACGATAGTAAAACGGAATATATGGGAACATAGAAGAGAGGGGGAACCCTCTCTTTTCTATTGGATGTACCTATAAAAGGAGGAAGAATGGTGAAGATTGTAGTTACCGGGGATACACATATGCCGAAGAAAGGAAAACAGCTTCCTGAGCGATTGGTGACAGAACTTTCTTCTGCAGACTTGATTATTCATACGGGGGATTGGCAGTCGTTTGATGTGTACGATGCACTCAGTGAATACGGAGAAGTAAAGGGTGTTTATGGAAACGTAGACGGAGATGAAATTAAAAGTCATTTTTCACGTAAAGATATCCTCCATTTAAATGGATATAAGATCGGGCTTGTGCATGGAGATGGGGAGGGGAAGACAACAGAAAAACGGGCGTTGGAAGCGTTTGAGGGGGAAGAACTGGACGTTCTCGTTTTTGGTCATTCACATATCCCATTATTGCGCTATTACAAAAAACTTTTGTTATTCAACCCTGGGTCACCGACCGATAAGCGAAGTCTCCCGTACTACTCTTACGGAATACTTACTCTCGACGAAGGTATCAGAGCAGAGCATGTCTTTTTTAGTTGATTTTACAGTGACATGAAGACTCAGTTTCGAAATAGTTCGGTCCGTTACCATGTGAGGAAGGGGATGCTCTGGGAAACGACTCGCTTTCCTGCGGGGGACCTGACAAGCTTCCTCGGGCTAAAGCCCTGTGGGATCTTGCCTAGCCCCTTCTCCCGCGGGAGTCTCCCCGTTTCCCTGCCCATCCAGCCAGTTTAGTACTAAACGGACCCCTCAAAATGAAAAAGCAGGTACAACTAAAAACCTCATCGTGAAGCATTTATAAAGGATTTAAAGGATGCAATGTTTTCTTTCTAAATTATCATAGGGCGGTTTACACAAGTATGATTTCGAGAACTTACTATAGCAAGGTTCGGTGGGGAACGGCGAGACTCCTGCGGGATGAAAATGACAGGTGAGACCCCGGAAGACGAAGTCTGAGGAGGCTCAGCGCATGCCCGCGGAAAGGGAGTCGTTCCCCACCGGACCCTTATTTACTCAAACATCTTGGAATCAAGTCTTCGACTTTTCGGTCCTTTGGTTGAATGAGCTTTTTATGAAATTCAAAAATGGTTAACTGCATCTTTAACTAGAAGTGATATGGGTAAACATAGCTGTGATGGATGACAATACCTATATTGTGAACTTTTTGTGTCAATTGTTCGAACAATTTGTTACAATACTAATAAGAATACGCTTACACGAAATTTACACGATAATGGGAGTGATCTCTGAATGGGTATTATACTAATGTTCATGCTGCTTGCATCAGTGACGCCTTTCTTATTTTTACAGCTTAAGAAAACCATATTTGCACTTGTTCAGACAATTCTGCTTGTCGGTATGTGGCTGTACTTCATTGAAGTCGTGTTTCAAACGGCGCCTGCTGCATTTTCCATCCCATGGATGATGTTCTATGCAAGTTTGTTTGTGGCGGAGGTTGGCTGGGTGATGTTCATCATCCGTCTGATCAAAACTTCCAGTACTGTACAAGAAAGTTTTCAATAATCTAAAAAGCCCTCGTTCCTGTTGCCAGGTACACGAGGGCTTTTCTTTTACCGTTGATGTGCTTGTACATGAAATAACTGAACAACAGCCTGGGAGAAGGCTAGTATAGTGATCAATCCTAAAAGGAATTTAGGAGAATAATCAGTGTAAAACATTCCCCACAAGGAGAATGCCGTTAAAATAATACATACGATGAAACCGAAAACCGGTTTCCACGGCAAGGCTATTGGTGCTTCGTAGTTTTTCAGATCTTTTTGGTTATTCATATCTGTACACCACCTGTCCTTAATGTCCGCTGTGTTCTTCCTGTTGTTCTTCTTGTTGATGGCTTCCTCCATCATCATGGTCATGGGTGAAGCCGAAAGACATCGTAAATAGGGACCCGGCTACTATAATGGCTGCCAGCACGAAACCGTGGAACATCATATTCCATGGTACATGACCGCCGCCGCTTTCTCGTTCTGTCATATGCATGAACATGAATAACTGGATGCCTGCCTGAATAACGGCGAGTGTCATAATACCAGCGATGATCCATTTAACAGGCAAGTCAGATCCAAGAGCGGCCCAGGCAGCAAGCAGCGTCAAAACAATCGATAATACAAAACCGATGATATGCTGTACAGGGAAACCTTTTGAATGCTCTGTCATATTAAACCACCATCCCAATCAAATAGACACTTGTAAAGATAAATATCCAAACAACATCAAGAAAGTGCCAATAGAGACTGATTATAAATGTTTTCCTGCTTGTCACAGGAGTCAACCCGCGCTTAGCAAGTTGGATCAACAACAGGGCTGCCCAGCCAATACCTAAGGTGACGTGCAGCCCATGTGTTCCTGCCAATGTGAAGAAGGCGGACCAGAAGGCGCTGGACTGCAGGGTAGCGCCTTCGTGTGCGTAATGGATAAACTCATATATTTCAAAACCAAGGAAGCTTAGACCAAGCACCAATGTGATAACGAGCCAGGTCATCAGGCCTTTCAAGGAACCTCTTCGCATATGATGGATTGCTATCCCACAAGTGAAACTGCTTGTTAACAGAAGAAATGTCATAATCAGCACAGTTTTTATCTCAAATAATTCACCTGGGGTAGGTGCATCCGCTGTCCGTCCAAATAATACAGCGTAGGTCGCAAATAAGGTGGAGAATAGAACAATTTCCGCAGCAAGGAAAATCCAAAAGCCTAGAATGCTCATTCGACCTTCTTGTGTACGATATTCTAATGGGCCGGATTTCAATTCATGTGCACTCATGTTATAACCCCCTTGCTTCGCGTTCGATCCGCTTAATTTCATCTACTTCAACATGATAACCCTCATCATAATCAAACGAGCGTATTCCCATCATAATCAGGACACCGACGAGCCCGATCACTGCCAGGGTAATCCATTCAAATATCAGCGCGAAACTGGCAAAAGCAGCGATAGCCATCATGATGATTGGCTGCCCTGTATTACTCGGCATATGAATTGGCTCAAGCTTTTCTTCATCAAATGTGGTTTCACCTTTTTCCTTCATCGCTAAGAAAGCATCGTACTTATCTGCATGAGGTACAGTAGCGAAATTATAGAACGGTACTGGAGTAGGAGTCGCCCATTCAAGGGTACGTCCATCCCAAGAATCACCTGTTTTTTCACGTTCGCTGTTGCGGTAGCTGTAGTAGATGTTGAATACGAAAATAGCGAATCCGACACCCATTCCAAACGCACCGACTGTAGAGATGACATTCAATGGCATCCACTCTGGAATAATATAGAATACTCGGCGCGGCATACCGTCTAAGCCAACGAAGTATTGCGGGAAAAACGTAACATGGAATCCGATGACGAAGAACCAGAATGCCAGTTTTCCGATCCGCTCATTAAGCTTATGGCCAAACATTTTCGGATACCAGTATTCCAGGCCTGCAAAGCAGGCGAACACTGTTCCGGCAATCAACACATAATGGAAGTGAGCGATCAGGAAATACGAGTTATGAAACTGATAGTCTGCTGCTGCCATACCAAGCATGACACCGGTGACCCCACCGAGAACAAAACTCGGGATGAATGCCAGCGACCACATCATCGGTGTAGTGAACTCTATTTTTGACTTATACAGTGTTGCAAGCCAGTTAAAGATCTTCACTCCGGTAGGTACAGCAATCAACATTGTTGATACAGAGAATACGGAGTTAACGAATGCCCCGGCCCCCATAGTGAAGAAATGGTGTACCCAGACAAGGAAACTCAATCCGGCAATCAAAATCATTGACCAGACCATGGCGTGATACCCAAACAATCGCTTACGTGCAAAGGTAGCGATGACTTCGGAGAAGATACCAAATGCCGGTAAGATGACGATATAAACTTCCGGGTGTCCCCACATCCAGAATAAGTTCGCCCACATCATCGGCATCCCTTCACCGGTTACTGTAAAGAACTGGGATCCGAAGATACGGTCGATGGTCAATAATGCCAAAGCAACGGTTAAAATCGGAAAAGCAAAAATGATGATGAAACAAGTGACAAGTGTAGACCAGGAGAAAATTGGCATCTTGAATAATTTCATTCCTGGTGCACGCATTTTAAGAATCGTCACCATCAAATTAATTCCTGTGGCCAGGGTACCTATCCCGGACAGCTGTAATCCCATCAAGTAAAAGTTCTGTCCTGGTCCCGGGCTCATAGCTGCTCCTGATAACGGTGTGTAGCTTGTCCAACCTGCGTCAGGGGAACCGCCAATGACGAATGAAATATTGAATAACATCGCTCCAAAAAAGAACGACCAGAAGCTCAATGCGTTCACAAACGGAAAGGCGAAATCGCGAGCCCCGATTTGCAGCGGAACGATGATGTTCATCAAGCCGATCAAGAATGGCATCGCCATAAAGATAATCATGATCGTTCCATGGGTAGTAAAGATTTCATCATAGTGCTGGGCGTTCAGGAAGTTCATATTTGGAAACGCCAGCTGTACGCGCATCATGAGAGCATCCATACCACCACGGAATAACATTGCTAACGCGCTTAAAATGTACATAATTCCGATTTTTTTATGATCAACGGTCGTCAGCCACTCACGCCATAACCATCCCCATCTTTTAAAATAGGTGAGGAGAAAAATGACGGCACTGGTAACCAATACAATGGAAACCATTCCGCCGTATACGAGTGGTTCACCGGTTACAAAAAATTCATCTAGCTTCATAGCTGTTCACCTGCTTTCTTCGATAACTAGTCATGCTTACCATCGCCTTTAACCTCATTTTCCAAATGTAATAGTTCCTGGTAGGCATCATAATGACGCTTGATAGCGTAGTCGCGGCCATCATTCGTTCCGTGATCTACCCACTCCAGGTGAGTATTGGAAAACGCCATTTGCTCGTCCAGGACACTAGGTGTAAGCAGTTCATCATATTTTTCCTGGGTCAGTTCAGGTGCTTCGTTCTTTGTTTCTTGTACCCAGTTATTGAACGATTCTTCTTCTTGTGCGTGCACTTTGAATGTCTGTTCGGTAAAACCTTCTCCATTGAAGTTGCCATTCCGGCCATCATAAGTGCCAGGCTCATCTGCTTGCAGATACAGGGTATTTTCCATCCCGGCCATGTTGTATTTCTGACCGCCCAGTTGAGGAATCCAGAGTGCTGCCATGGAATCTGCTGATGACAGACGGAATTCAATAGCTCGGTCAGTTGGAATATGAAGGTAATTCACAGTTTCAATATTTTGTTCCGGATAACTGAAGAACCATTTCCAGTCTGCTGAAGTAGCATAGATCACTAATGGTTCTTTATCTCCTGATGATTCCGGCGGTTTTTCCAGATCAAACAGTGTGTTTACCGTAGGTACGGATAAAATGATGACAATGATTAATGGAATAACTGTCCAAACAATCTCAATAGCTGTGTTGCCATGAAGGTGTGGATCATAATCTTTATCGCCTCTGCCAGGGCGGTTTCGATATTTGATTACCATATAGGCGAACAGGGCAAACACTACGACCACGATGCCCAGCATGAACCAAAGTGAAAATACGATTAGATCTTTCTGACTTTGACCGACCGGTCCTTTTGGATCAAGTACAGTCAGTTCACTGCATCCGCTTAATAAAAAGACGAGGGAAAGCGGGAGCAATGCCAGCCATCTTCTCCAATGATGCTGTTTATGTCTCATGAAGTCATGCACTCCTATCAAACTAATTATTATTACTATGGATATAGTGAAAACTCAATGCGTGAAACAGATTATAGCATTGTAATACCCCCATTGCGGTGCAGTTAACTAATTTGTAAAATAAAGTTCACTTTTTTGTGGAATTTTCGACACAAAATGTTCAAATTACAAGCGCTTTCAAGCAATTAAAGGAAATGAAGGGAGGAGATACCCATGTTTTGAGCATAAAAAAACGAGCCGTATAGGGGCTCGTTTTGTTGTTGGCTAGGAAATTATAAAGTTTTCTTTTTGTTGATAACCTTCGGTAGTGGGTGTCATCCAGCTCCAGCGCCTACCCCCTCGAGGTCTTAAGTCAAGCCTCTCTGTGACAAAGAACGTCACGCCGAGGCTTGTCTTAAGCTTGTCGGGGGTGAGCAAGGCGCTTGCGCTTTTGTTCAAACTATCTGGCTTGCTTCTGTTCAAAGATGTTTCGGTGTCTTTCATAATGAAAGTGCTGATAGCTTTGCAGAATACGCTTCAAATGTTCCAGGTGGTGGTGATATTCCATAAGCTGGGATGCTAAGGGCAGGAAAACGAGCTTATCAGGGTCGCGGTCATCTTCATAGATTCGGATCAACCTTTCTACCAGAATGGGAATATTAGGTTCCTCTGTTTCCCGCAATGATTCTTTGTGGGTCTTTCTGATTCGTCCCATCAGACTAAGAATCAATTTTTCATGGGCATGAATGACTTTATCCAATTCTGTGACCAGTACTTCTTTGAACGCAGGTGGTATGTTATCAATATCACCCTCCAGGCGGTGGAAGGCTTTCAATACATCGAATGATTTCTTGGTAGTAGCAATCAACTGGCGGAAAAGCACCATCTTCCTGGCTTTGGCAAAACGATTCTTCTTTAAATAGGTCCGTTCTTCTTTGTATAAGAGGTACGTTTGGTCGATATATCGTATTTCATCCTGAAGCCTGTTCATTTCAGTTTTCAAAGCAGGTTCATCATTGAGGTGCCGGATGGTGACTCGGAGCCATTGCAGTATATCACTTGTATTACGATCAATTTGCCGGAACAGATTCGTTTCATATTTCGGGGGGACGAACGCAAGATTTACCGCAAAAGCGGACAATATGCCGATCATCAATGAAGTGAAACGTGCTCCCGCGTAGGGAAGGAAAGCCATTTGTGTCGGTTCCATTAATAAAATTAATGCTACTACGGCGAAGATAATCGTGTTTTCATTCATCTTTAACTGCATATTCAAAGCAATGACAAGGATAATGGAAAAGCCGACGATAAAAGCGCCATCTCCTAACGTATAGTAGACGATGATGGCGACAGCAACCGCAATGATATTCGCTTGTATTTGTTCGAGCACGGTTTGATAGGAGCGGTAAATAGACGGCTGAATAGAAAAAACAGCGGCAATTCCCGCAACAACAGGGGTAGTTAATTCGGTTAAAGAAGCGATATATACAGCCACAGCAACTGCAAGTCCTGTTTTCATCATTCTGGCGCCCAGTTTCATGGTCATCACCTTTTCTGCATGTAATTAAATCTACTATTACCTTAAGTTATTTAAAATAGAAAGTGAAATAATAAGAAAGTACATAACCAAAACAAAAGCTCCCGGAAATCGTCCGGGAGCAAGAATACATGTTTTTATTCAGCAGCCATCGTTTTGAAAGTATGTTCTACAGCTGAGATAGTTGCCTCTATATCCTCATCTTTATGAGCTGTGGTTAAGAACCAGGCTTCATATTTAGAAGGAGCCAGATTGATCCCTTGATGAAGCATTAATTGGAAAAAGCGTGCAAACATTTCGCCGTCCGTATTTTCGGCTTGCTCGTAATTTTCAATGGTTTCATTAGTGAAATAAATAGTAAGTGCACCTTTCAACCGGTTGATAGAAATCGGGATATCATACCGTGAAGCGCTGTTTTTAATTCCTTCTTCTAATTTAGCTCCTAAGCGATCCAATTCATCATATATACCGTCCTGCTGTAACACTTCAAGACAGGCAATTCCTGAGGCCATGGATGCTGGGTTCCCGGCCATAGTCCCTGCCTGGTAGGCTGGTCCGAGCGGTGCAACCTGTTCCATAATATCTGCTCGACCACCGTAGGCGCCTATTGGTAAACCCCCACCAATGATTTTACCCATCGCGGTCATGTCCGGCTCGATTCCCAGGAGCTGCTGTGCACTACCATAAGTAAAGCGGAAGGCTGTTATCACTTCATCATAAATGACAAGAGCGCCTGCCTGGTGAGCGAGTTCATTCACTTGTTCCAGGAATCCAGGTTTGGGTTCGACGATGCCGAAGTTGCCGACAATCGGTTCTACTAGAATACCTGCAACTTCATCTCCCCAACGTTCCAGTGCTTGTTTAAAAGGCTCAATATCATTAAAAGGAACCGTAATAACATCAGATGCAATGGAAGCTGGAACCCCGGCCGAGTCAGGTGTCCCTAGCGTGGAAGGGCCAGACCCTGCGGCAACAAGAACCAAATCAGAATGGCCGTGATAACAGCCGGCGAACTTGATGATTTTATTACGGCCAGTATATGCACGTGCTACACGGATGGTTGTCATTACTGCTTCTGTTCCAGAATTGACGAACCTGACTTTGTCCATCGAAGGAATAGCCTCTTTCAACATACGGGCAAACTGATTTTCAAGCGCAGTTGGTGTTCCGTATAAAACACCGTTGTGAGCCGCTTTGGTGATGGCTTCGGTAATATGTGGATGGGCATGACCTGTAATGATCGGGCCATAAGCACCAAGGTAGTCGATGTATTTATTACCATCAACGTCCCAAAAATAAGCGCCGTCTGCTTTTTCCATATAAACAGGTGCTTCACCTCCTACCGCTTTGTACGAACGGGAAGGAGAGTTGACCCCCCCAACAATATGAGTTAGTGCTTCTTCATGTAATTGTACTGATTTTGAAAAATTCATAGTAAACCTCCCTGAAATAATTCCAACTTTTATTGTAGCATGGCTTGTCCTGAAAGAAACAGCAGAGTAATTACCCAATGTAAAAAGACTACCCGGATTAGTGAGACAAACGAGTAGTCTTTTACAAATTGAGGTGGTTTATTGTGAATTAATAAAGATATGCTGCGCCAACAATAATCAAAAGAATGAACAACACGACAATCAGCGCAAAGCCGCTGTTGTAACCGCCATAACCCATTCATTCCACCCCCCTTTGCCACGTTTACGATATCTTATGAAGGTAAGGTGGAAATGGACTGTGCGTTCAACCTAAAAAATTGTAGGAGTTTCTGGTTATGGGGATGATTCATCGTTTAAGAATGAATTTGTAGCCTTTTCCTCTTATAGTCTGGATAACATTTTCAAGGCCTATATTGGAAAGCTTTTTCCGTAATCTATTTATATTGACAGACAACGTGTTATCATCCAGGCTGCCGATATCTTTCGTCAGTAAGTGGATCAGCTGTTCACGCGGTAAAAGCTGGTCAGGGTACTGGATGAACGCTTTCATAAGAAAAAACTCATTCCTCGTCAGTGATTGTTTTTTCTCATTATAAGTGATTTCCATCGGTCGCAGTTTAAGCCCGGAGTTTATTTCAGAAACTTCACGACCGGATTGATTGATATCTTCTTCATATACTCTACGCATGACTCGATTTATTTTCGTGTGCAATAAATTCGAATTCAACGGTTTTACCAAGTAATCATCAGCTCCATTTTCAATCGCTTTCACCTGATTCATATCGGAATGAGACGCGGCTATCAATAAAATGGGACATTTGGAGCTTTCGCGGAGCTGTCGGGTCCAATAGAGTCCGTCGAAATTTGGTGAACCAACTGTTATCAATACAAGGTGCGGTTCATAAGCGATGAACTCAGCTGCAATACGATCATAATCCTGCGTTTGGAAAAGCTGAAACCCATTCCCGGTAAGTGATTCTCTAAGGAAGGAAGCAACTTGCAAGTCATCCTCTATAATAAAAATTCGCTTCATAACGTCACCTTTTCATCCGATTTGTCCTCAGTATAAATTACGATGGTAATAAATATCTATTTTAATGATTGCTATTTCCTATATTTATTATCGGCCGTAGGGGGGATTGATTTAGAAATTTATACCAATATATGCTGGGAAATTTCAGTATGTATAGTTGGGGCAGTGGAGCGCATAAGTTTGTAAGAGATACCTATTCCTTCGTTAAGGAGAAAATATATGATAGAAACGATATTGCTTCTTTTCATAACACTGTTGCTCATCGTCAGTTTGACTTCATTCTTTCGAGAGTTGATTTCGGATAACCATCACTTCTCATTAACAGTATTTACTGGGTTGCTTATTTTATATGCAATTGTCATGAGCGGATTCGGATTGATTTATTTCATTCTTTCTATGAATGGTATCCCGCTATTAGCAGGAGGAGGGTTACAGCAGGAAGCATTACTGGATCGTATAGGACAGGCTATCTATTTCAGTGGGGTCACATTGTTGACAGTAGGTTACGGAGATATCATCCCCATTGGCTGGGGAAGGCCGATCGCCTTGTTTGAAGCATTGATCGGTTATACTATTCCTGCTGCTATGTTTGTCAGAGTAGTCTATGGTTCCAGGCATCCGACTGAGTAAGATTGGAAATCACAGTCCCTTTCCTGTACGCTAATAATAGAACAAAACTTTAGGAGGGGACCTTTCATGAGTGTTGAAGTAGGAAAGAAAGCACCAGATTTTGAATTGCAGGCCAGTAATGGAGAGAAAGTAAAGCTATCGGATTATCGGGGGAAAAATGTGGTATTGTATTTTTACCCGAAAGATATGACTCCTGGCTGTACTACAGAAGCATGTGATTTCCGTGATCATCATGAAAGCTTTGGGGACGTAGATGCGGTAATTCTAGGGGTCAGTCCAGACCCGGTCAATCGCCATGAGAAGTTCATTGAGAAGCACGAGCTTCCATTTTTATTGCTGGCAGATGAGGACAAGCAGGCTGCAGAGGCATACGATGTCTGGAAGCTGAAAAAGAATTTCGGCAAAGAATATTACGGAATCGAGCGTTCCACATTCATTATTGATAAAGAGGGGAACCTCGTAAAAGAATTCCGTAAAGTACGTGTCAAAGGACATGTGGAAGCTGCTTTAGAGTACATTCGCGAAAACTTATCTTGATCAAGTGCTCTCCATGTGGAGAGTGCTTTTTTATTTTAATTGGGTATATGCGCTATACAAATCTCCTCCCCCTACATAAAGTGAAGTATCAACCGAAAACCTCCCCTTTATTTGAGGCATCACCTTCAGGTGGTGTCTCTTCTTTTGATTTTTAAGTCTAAATCTTTTTGTAAATTATGATAATTCAGCTAAAATAGAAGCAGGTGAATCAGAGGAGGACTACATATATGCTTGTACTTTCAGCTATTAAGAATGTAAAAGAAGATATTCGGGCCAGGTTGGAAGCTGATTATCCGGAACTGACCTTTTCTTTCTGCCATGGGATAGAAGAAGCGAAAGAGGAGCTTTCTGAAGCAGAGATCTTCATTACTTATGGAGAGGATTTAAATGATGAGTTAGTAAAGCAGGCGAAAAAGCTAAAATGGATTATGGTTTTATCTGCAGGAATGGAAAAAATGCCTTTCAACCAAATCGACCAGCAGCAGATACTAGTCACAAATGCCAGAGGTATTCATGCTGTACCGATGGCTGAATATACATTTGCGATGCTATTGCAAATAGCAAGGCAGACAAAGACAGTCATCGCCAACGAAACAACCCACACTTGGGACAAAAAACTTGTTATGAGTGAAATATCTGGTAAAACGATGGTTGTTCTGGGTACGGGAGCGATTGGGCAGGAAGTAGCCAGGCTGGCTCATGCTTTTCGAATGAAAACAATCGGGGTTTCTAAAACCGGGAATCCAAAACCTCATTTTGATGAAACACATTCCACTGACAAATGGGAACACGTGCTAGAAAGTGCTGACTTTGTTGTTGCGGTACTGCCCAGCACTTCTGAAACAATCGGTTTCCTCCAAAAAGAGCATTTTGAGTTGATGCCATCTCATGCGATTTTTTTGAATATGGGTAGAGGCGACCTGGTGGAAACGGAAACTGTTTTGCAAGCAGTCCGGTCGAAAGAAATCGCCCATGCTGTATTGGATGTGTTTGAGGAAGAACCGCTACCAGAGGAGCATGTCCTGTGGGAGGAAGAAAATATCACGGTTACTCCGCATCATTCGGGGGTATCGCCACAATATCAATATCGAGCTTTTGATATTTTTGTTGAAAATTTGGAACGCTATTTACAAGGGCAAGAGGACTTTATTAATAAAATCGATCCGAAACGGGGGTATTAAGAGTGAGGATTTATACACGTTCAGGAGATAAAGGAACAACTTCGTTGATTTATGGGGACCGCGTCCCTAAAAATGACTTACGAGTAGAAGCGTACGGTACTTGTGATGAAGTCAATTCCATGATCGGGCTGGCTATGAGCCACTTGAAGCGTGAAGAATGGGATGGGCGAGAGGAATTTGTGACGTTCATGACGAAGGTCCAAACGATCCTTTTCCATGTGGGAGCAGAATTGGCCACACCAAAAGGGAAAGATGTGATGTGGCAATTAAAGGAAGCGCATATAAAGGAGCTTGAATCCACTATTGATGAGTGGGATAAAGTGTTGCATCCTTTAAAGAACTTCATTCTTCCCTCAGGGCATGAAGCTTCGGCTGCTTTTCATGCTGCACGTACGGTTGCCAGACGAGCGGAAAGGACCGCTGTTGCTCTTGGTGATGAGCTCAGCAATCCTCTGGTCGTCTCCTATTTGAATCGCCTATCTGACCTATTATTTGTTGCTGCCCGCTATGTGAACCACCATCTTGGTGGAGACGAGATTCCGCTGCAAGCTGACGTATAGCAACGGGAATCTACAATATATGTATATTGACAATAATAGTAATTACAAGGTACACTAATTATAAAGATTATTATGTAATAATATTCTAAAATTAAAGTTTACGGAAAGCGAGGTGCATGGCGGTGTCTGAGAAAAGACTACAAGAAGCGATAGTTACCTTGAAAGACTCTGGTGTACGAATTACACCTCAACGTCATGCGGTGCTTGAATTTTTGCTTAATTCTATGACTCACCCGACAGCTGATGAGATCTATAAAGCGCTGGAAGGGAAGTTTCCCAACATGAGTGTTGCTACCGTGTATAACAACCTGCGGGTGTTCAAAGACATTGGCCTCGTCAGGGAGCTGACTTATGGAGATGCTTCCAGTAGATTCGACTGCAATACCACAGAGCATTACCATGTTATTTGTGAGTCCTGTGGTAAGATAGTCGATTTCCATTACCCAAGCTTAGATGAAGTGGAGTCTTTAGCTGAACAGGTGACAGGATTTGATGTAAGTAATCATCGCATGGAAGTGTACGGAACCTGCAGTGACTGCCAAACTAAAAATGCGCATTAACCTTTTTATAAAAATAAACCTCATGCCTGATTTCAGGTATGAGGTTTATTTTGTTATTCCTATATAATAAGTCAATTATCGGGGCACTTTCACATTATACAATGCTAGACGGCTAGCTCTGCTCTTCTTTTTTCTGAAATCGTTTGGAGTTGTATTTTTCGTCGAATTCTTTTCCTTCAAGGGATTTATCTAAAGTCAAAGGCTGTTTGCAATGCATACAGGCGTCGACTCTTCCGAGCATTTTGGTCGGCTTATCACAATTGGGACAGATGATTTGGATGGTTTTTGTCGATAACATGCCAATCCAAAAATAGACAACTGTACTTAGGCCGATCGCCATCATCCCTAGAATCATGAATATGATCATCAGCCATTCCGTTTGTTTGAACAATAATCCAATATACATAATACCGAAACCGGCGAATACGAGACCAAGTGCAAACGAGCGGATTTTATTTATTTTGCTACTGTATTGTAAAGCCACTGGTGACCCTCCTTATTACTTTCAAATCGTAGTATAGCACAAAAATAGCAGTGAATTGCATTACGAAAAGAGGATTTTTAACAATTTTATCGAATAATTGACTGTGACCTACTATAAAAAACCGCTGGGGGAAAGTACTATGGAAGATTTATTACGACCCATTTATCAAGAACGCGCAAGCTTGCCCAATACGCTCGGCGTTCTGTTAATGGAAAAGAAAAAACCGATCAGTCCGGTAACAGATAATTTTGATGTCATCCTCTTGATTATAATGAGAGACGCAGATGATCCCTGGTATGTGAAGCATTATGAATTTGAAAACAAAACAGCGGCCATGCATATTGTAGATGAAGAACTATTGAAGGAATGGATTGAAACCAGTGGATACCGAAGAGCGGTTGAATGGGTCATCAATGGTAAAGTGATATTCGATCGCAATGAATATATGGAAGAATTAAAGAAAAAGCTTAACGTTTTTCCTCAAGAAACACGGGACCTGAAAAAAGCGATAGAGTTTGCCAAGTTGATCAGAAGCTATAGTGAGTCCAAAGATCTGTTTGAATCCAATCAATATCTAGATGCGTTCAGCCGTATGGTTCATTCTCTGCATTACTTAGCCAGATTGGCGATCATTGAAAAAGGCTTCCACCCGGAAGTAACCGTTTGGAACCAGGTACGTAGAATTGATGCTGAAGTTTATAAACTATATGAAGAATTGATTCAAAGCGGTGAGCCGACAGATAAGCGAGTTCAATTGATGCTGCTTGCTGTCGAGCATTCGATTAGCATTCGTGCGGAAAACAGTGCCAAGCATCTACTGGAACTTATGGAAACAAAGGAAACAGCATGGACTTTTGGAGAGTTGAAAGTTCATCCTGAAATCAAATTGTACGCACTGGATCTTTCTGCGATGATCGAATATCTCACAGAAAAAGAAATCCTGGAAGTAGAACTCCATGAAACAAAAGGACCTGAAGTTTATCATCGTAAATATAAAGTGAGAAGTTGACATCTCCACGACTTACACAACCCGCTTTCCGTGCAAGTGATAAGGAAAGCGGATTTTTTATTTTAAAAGCTATTGACGATAAAAAAATGCCGTGGTATATTATTAAACGTCGCGTTAAGAGAGCGGCACACAGAGAAACAAAAAAATCATGAAAAAGTTGTTGACTTCAAAACAACTACATGATATATTAATTAAGTCGCCAATTTAAGCGGCGAAACAATTTGATCTTTGAAAACTGAACGAACCAACCAGTACGTCAATTTAATTTCTTCATTATATGAGGAAATGAAACAACGCACTTTCGAGTGCAAACATGAGCTATTCAAACTACTTTTATGGAGAGTTTGATCCTGGCTCAGGACGAACGCTGGCGGCGTGCCTAATACATGCAAGTCGAGCGCGGGAAGCAAGCGGATCCCCTTCGGGGGTGACGCTTGTGGAACGAGCGGCGGACG
>NZ_JBIEKI010000027.1:0-28533 GCF_043497085.1 Halobacillus sp. B23F22_5
AGCCTCCTTTTTAATCCTAAAAGAACCTAAAGCTATCTAATTTAAGTCTACAAACTTGCCATTTCATCGCATTTTACATAAAATGAAAATATAATATCATAACGATTCCATCTTCGGGGCAGGGTGAAATTCCCGACCGGCGGTGATGAATGCAGCCTGCATTCTCAGTCCGTGACCCGCGAGGCTTTGCCGAGCGGTGGACCTGGTGCAACTCCGGGACCGACAGTGACAGTCTGGATGGGAGAAGATGTTGAGCAAAAAGGTATGAATTCATACCTTTTGTTTCCGATGAATTTTTACACTCCAGTGCCCCACTGTGTGCGCTGGAGTGTTTTGGTTTTTAGTTCTATTAAACTATGTAAAATAGTGAAAAGTTGAACAAAGTCTAATGAAGATTCATAGGGAACGCGCTTACCTTCATCTGGGATGTGAATCGTGTGAAAAGATGAAGGAGGAATAAAGATGATGCAAAAAAGAAAGCCGCAATCATCAAGCTTAGTTAAACTTATTGTTCTATCGTTGTTGGGAACCATTTCTATGATTTTGATGTTTTTGAATTTCCCATTGCCGCTGCTGCCACAATATTTAAAGGTAGATTTCAGTGACATTCCAGCCTTGATTGCTGGATTGATTTTCACTCCAGTTGCAGGAATCATTGTAGAAGGGCTGAAGAACCTTCTCTATCTCGTTTATACCGGAGCGGCTGATCCGATCGGCATTGCAGCAAACTTTGCTGCTGGAATAATGTTTGTCGTTCCTGCTGCTATGCTTTACCATAAATTTAAAACTACAAAAAGCTTAGTTTCCGGTCTCATCACTGGTACAGCCATTATGGCGATCGGAATGGGCGTGCTGAATTACTTCTTGATCCTACCGGCTTACAGCTGGTTCATGGGCTGGGAGACGATGAGTGCTCAAGTGAAATGGATAACTGTCATAGCCGGTATCCTGCCTTTCAATGCGTTGAAAGGAATAGTGATTGCTGCCTTGTTTGTCCCGTTATTCATGAAAATGAAGCCGTGGATTGCACAAAAAAGAATCAATATCACTTAAATAAGATAAGCCTTGCCTGAAGCATTCAGGCAAGGCTTTTTTAGAACCAGGGCAAAGTTGTTTGTCCAGGATTCATTAGATAAATAGAAAATGCCAAAAAAGTAGCGAACAAACTCCAAAGAAGGTAAGGGATAAGCAACAATCCACTGACCTTTTCCCATTTGGTCAAAAAGACAATCATTATTAAACTGCTTAACGCCACCAATGTAGTATCAAAAGCTGCAAGCAGCAGGTCTTTCAGTTTAAATTGAAAAAAACTGAACAGCTGGTTAGTAAGATAATTGAACAAGAAGATAGACCAGAATATTATTCCCAGCTGTTTAAAACCATTCTTCATCCAGGCATATGTTACAGAAAAGGCAATAAGTCCGTAAAGTACTCCCCAAACTATGCCGATCGTGCTTCCATCTGGTGTCCAGACTGGTTTGGCCAAGGAGTTGTACCACGGTCGGTCAACAGGGAAGAGAAACCCTGCTAATGAAAAAGCTGCATATATCAAAATAAAACTGAGTGAGGCTTTCAATAGTTTTTGGATAGCACTCTCTCCTTAAAAAGAAGGACGGTAAATTACCGTCCTTCGATTTCCTTGCTTTCTTCCACTGTATAACGTGCAGTAGGTTCGATTTCTAAACGCTCAACAGGAATCGGTTCTCCAGATTTTTCACTGCGTCCATAACTTCCTTCTTCAATCCGTTTTAATGCATCTTCGATTTCCATTAACCGTTCTCTGGCTTTTTCATAAAAGGTCTGATCTTTCGCACGTTCGAATTGTTCTGTTCCATGATCTCCGGGGTGATCAGGTATGTCGGATATTTCCTGATGTGTTTCGCTGGAGGCTTCCTGGTTAGACATAGAATCACTGTATTTCTCTAAATCTTTTTCCGCTTCTTTTTTCATTCCCAATAATTTTTCTTTGAATTCCTGGACTTGTTTATCACTAAGCATACCTTAGTCTCCTTTCGAGTAAACTGCGGAATCGGTTGGTTACAGGGGTACTACCCCAATTGTACAGCGGGAAATGGAAATCAGGTTTTCCGCTTCATCTGTGATTTTTATTTCCCAAACCATTGTGTTCCTTCCGATATGGAATGGAACAGCCGTGGCTGTCACTATACCATCCCGCTTACTTTTAATATGGTTGGCATTGATTTCAACCCCGAATACACGGTGGGTTTCTGGATTGATATTGTGGAAAGCACCAATACTTGCTGCAGATTCAGCAAGAGCTACACTTGCCCCACCATGAAGGAAGCCTAAAGGCTGGTGTGTGGCCCCGTTGACTGGCATGGTCATAACTACTTTTTCTTTTTTTAGTACTTTTACTTCCATTCCTAATGCTTCCATCATGGTATCGTCGAATTGTAATTCCATTAGATTCATTCCTTTGTAAGTATTTCCCGCTTCGTCTTCAATAAAACATCACAGGATGTAAAAAAAGAAGCGGCAGTTGATATTTGCCGCTTGTGAGTTATAAAGGTAAATATAATTGAAGTAACAAAGATACGCCTAATAAGAAGCCATAGATGGTATTGGTTTGGGCAGTGGCCTTCATAGCTGGCATCATTTCAATCGGTAGAGTTTTGCCGATGAAGCCTTTCACAGCTTCTGTTGCTTTCTTTACACTTAAGAGTACAATGAGGCTCCAAACCGGCAGCAGACCGATGACTATATAAGCTAAGGTCAACAGGTAAGCTGTGCCGAATAAAACTGCCAGAAAGCGGATAGCCCCTTGTTTACCTAAAAGAATAGCAATCGTCTTTCTGCCGTTCTCTTTATCCCCCTCTAAATCCCGGATATTATTAGCAAGCAGAATGGCACCGACAAAAATAGCGACAGGCACTGAAATCCAAACTACTCCCCCATGGATAGTGAGGGTTTGTATAAAGTAGCTGATCCCGATGATAATTGTTCCCATGAAAAAACCTGCTGCTAACTCACCGAATGGGGTATAAGCAATCGGATAAGGTCCCCCGGTATATAAATATCCGAACAACATCGATACACTTCCGATTACAGCTACCCACCAACTGGAAGCAGCTGATATATAAATACCGAGCAGGATGGCAAGCCCGAAGAATGTCAGGGCAAGAGTCAAGACGGTTTTTGGTGATATCCCATCTCTTACAATCGTTCCTCCGATACCGACAGAATTTTCATTATCCAGGCCCCTCGCATAATCGTAATACTCATTGAACATATTGGTAGCGGCTTGTATTAAAATTGAAGCCATGAGCATGGCCAGGAACAACCACGCATGGAAGCCGCCATCAAGCGCTGCCAGCATAGTACCGATGAATACAGGTACGAAAGCAGCAGTCAATGTGTGTGGACGAAGCAGCCGCCACCATACTTGAAACCCTTCCTTTTCATTCAAGGAAACTTTTATATCTTGGTTTTGAACCGGATTCATGTTTGTTCTCTCCTTATTGAATACTATCAAAATATCATTATCATTCTTAAGTTTATGGAATCAGTCAGAAAGTGTCAATCTATGTAAGAAAGTATTGGATACAAGTAAGGATTCCTTGAGTCCGAGAGAAAAAGAGAATAAAATAGATAAGGAAGTGAAAAACAGGATAGAAGTACGTCACCCTTGATTTTAAATAGAGTGACTTTTAAAGCTACTAGTCTTGCGGAATTTTACAAGACTATCATTCCTGGTACACAGGGGGGAGACTTATGATTCATACAGAAGCAGCTACGCTGGATGAAGTCATAGATCAAGCATTAAATAAAGCGGTACAGACCAACCAGAAACAGCTGGTCAGTATCGTTGATCATATAAAACCAATTGACCCGTTTGTTTTTCATGCAGGTGCTGACGTAATGAACGAGCCTCGTCTGTTTTGGAAAAGTGCAGACGAAGACTTTGTGATGGCAGGTGTCGGTGCAGCTATACGTTTGTCCTCAGCAGCAGACGATCGTTTCCAGGACATCCAGGATCAATGGAAACAATTGATGGAGCATGCTTACCGTTTCGATCGCCATGAACAAAAAGGAACCGGTCCAGTTGCGATGGGCGGATTCAGTTTTGACCCGCGCAAAGAAAATACCGAGTTGTGGTCTTCGTTTGGAAACAGCCAGCTGGAAATCCCCAGCTACCTGCTGACAAAAGTGGGAAATGAACATTATTTTACTGTTAATACTGTTATTTATCCGGATGACCATAAAGAACAATTGAAGTTTCAATGGGAAGAAGCGAAATCCGTTTTGCTGCAAAAGCGAAACCACGCGTTTATTGCCCCTGAGATTCTGGAGCAAAAAGAAATAGAACCGGACGAGTGGAAACGTCTAGTTAAAAAGGCAACCGAAGATATCGAAGCTGGTGTTCTGGATAAGGTTGTACTGGCGAGGGAGATACGCTTGAAGTTCGATGAAAATGTCGATATCACCCAAGTACTCCAGCATTTAGATGATACACAGACCAATAGTTATATCTTCGCTTTCGAAAGTGAGGGTGCGCAATTTGTAGGTGCCACTCCGGAGCGTTTAGTGAAGGTGGAAAACCAACAGTTGCTTTCGACTTGTCTAGCCGGTACCATCCCTCGCGGCAGTACAGCCGATGAGGATGCTAAGTTAGGACAGGAACTCCTGGAAGATGAAAAGAACTTAGAGGAGCATCAGTTTGTTGTCCGTATGATCCGGGATGCCATAGTATCCTGTAGTGATGAAGTGGATATTCCTGATAGGCCTGTGCTATACCCGTTAAAAAACCTTCAACATCTTTATACACCGGTAAGAGCACAATTGAAACAAGAGCATACCTTATTGGATGTCGTAGCTCGTTTACATCCGACACCGGCGTTGGGGGGACTTCCGCAAGAGGAAGCCTTAGCCTATATCCGGGAGTTCGAACCACTCGATCGTGGGTGGTATGCGGGACCTGTAGGATGGTTTGATTCCAAACAGAATGGGGAGTTCGCCGTAGCGATCCGTTCTGCATTGGTTGATAAGAATAAAGCGTCATTATTTTCTGGTTGTGGAATCGTAAAAGACTCCGATCCAGAACTGGAGTATGAAGAAACAGCCATTAAATTCACACCGATGTTAGCCGTACTAGGAGGAGCATAATGGAACATACAGAAACACTGACCAGATACATGGCAACTTTTGTACAGGGTTTAGAGCAGGCTGGAGTCCGTGATGTCGTAATCTCCCCAGGGTCTCGCTCTACCCCGCTTGCCATGACCTGTGCGGAATACAAAGCAGTCAATCACTGGGTTAATTTGGATGAACGTTCAGCAGCCTTCTTTGCCCTTGGAGTAGCCAAAGAGCAGAGAAGGCCTGTGGCGTTAATTTGCACTTCCGGTACTGCTGCGGCTAATTATTACCCAGCAGTGGTAGAGGCACATTATAGCCGGGTTCCTTTGATTGTCCTTACCGCTGATCGTCCCCATGAACTCCGTGATGTCGGCGCTCCGCAAGCGATTGAGCAACTGAACATGTATGGGGAATATGTCAAGTGGTTCCATGATCTATCGCTTCCAGAAGGAACTCCAAGAATGCTCAGATATGCTAATACTACTGCGAAACGTGCAGTGCAGGAAGCGTTACTGGGTAACCATGGACCGGTCCATCTCAATATTCCTTTACGAGAGCCTCTTATTCCTGACTTTACTTTGGACAACTTATGGGATACAACCACCAGACATAATGAGACTCCCATGACCATTGGAAGCAGGAGAATAGATGAGGAGGACCTTGGACTTCTGGTAAAAAAACTCCAGGGATATAAGCGAGGAATGATCGTCTGCGGTCCCCAAACGGATCCTGATCTGGGAGAAGCAATTGCATTTCTGGCAAAACAAACGGGAGCTCCGGTACTGGCAGATCCTTTATCTCAGCTCAGAGCAGGCAAGTATGATAAAGAGCAGGTTATTGAAACATATGATGCGATACTAAAAAATGATCAAATTCGCGAAACATTGCAGCCCGAATTCATCATCCGGTTTGGTGCGATGCCTGTCTCTAAACCTTATTTGAAATGGCTCCGTTCCTTGGATTCCCCATTCCATGTTATTATCGAACCTGAATCGGGGTATCGTGAACCGGCAGGAGTAGCGGTTCATACTATTTTTGCGGAACCTGCTAAGTTTGCATTCCAATTAGGGGAACGAGTAGAAGAGCCATTCGTCGACGAGAAGTGGCTTAGCACCTGGAAATCTATGAATAAGACAGCAAAGGATTTATTGCTTACGGAAACACCAGAAGAAGGTATGAATGAAGGCCATGCGGTTGTAAAGCTTTCAGAAGTGCTCCCGGATAACTCGGTTTTTTATGTAGGAAATAGTATGCCGATCAGGGATGTAGATACCTTTTTTATGACTACTCCCAAACAAGTGGAAATTATGGCTAACCGTGGCGCTAACGGAATTGATGGGGTAGTTTCTGCAGCTCTGGGTAGCGGTGCTAATGGAAAACCAGTCACTTTGTTGATTGGTGACTTATCCTTTTTCCATGATATGAATGGGTTGCTGATTGCCAAACAGAAGAAGCTTAATCTTACAATTGTTCTTATAAATAACGATGGCGGTGGAATATTTTCCTATCTTCCTCAGGCAGATCATCCTGATCATTACGAAGAGCTCTTCGGCACACCGCTTGGTATTGAATTTCAGCCATTTGTCGAGGCATATGGAGGCACCTATTATTCAGCTGATACATGGGAAGAATTCACCAGCGCTTTGGCAGAAAGCTATTCCATACACGGGTTATCGGTTGTGGAAATACGAACGAGACGTGATGAAAACGTTCCCTATCATAAAGCCAAATGGGAAAGTGTTAAAGAGGCAATTGTCAAACAATTAGGGGATTGATCAGATGTTTTATAAAATCAATGGTTCGGATTATTGGGTGGAGGTTAATGGTAAAGGTGTCCCTCTGGTCATGCTGCATGGCTTTACAGGTACTACACGGACGTGGGCAAAAGTAACCGAAGCTCTTTCCGAGTTACCAATTCAATTAATTACGATCGATTTACCGGGTCACGGCAGAACAGAATATAATAACCACCGCACATTATCTATGGAGAATGTCTGTGAAGATTTAAAAATATTATTCGAAGAAAACCTAAAGTTTTCTTCTATCCATTTGATGGGATATTCTATGGGAGGAAGAACGGCACTGTCATTTGCAAGCTTCTATCCCGAATTTGTTGACAAGCTGTTATTGGAGAGTGCTTCTCCAGGGCTGCGTTCGCTTGAAGAACGGCAGGAAAGGGCTCAAAAAGACAACAGTCTTGCCAGAAAATTGGAGGAGCAGGGCATCGAAACCTTTGTTGAATTTTGGGAAAACATTCCTTTATTCGACTCCCAACGTTTATTGCCGGATAATATACAAGCCGCCATTCGTGAGGAAAGATTAAGCCAATCTGTGGATGGGTTGGCACTTTCCCTCCGGGGGATGGGAACAGGCACCCAGCCTTCCTGGTGGGAAAAACTTTTCCAGCTGACGCTGCCCGTCCAACTGGTTGTCGGGGCATGGGATAAAAAGTTTTTAGCTATTAATCAAGCTATGGAAAAAACACTTCCACAAGCAAAGCTCAACGTTGTTAAAGAAGCCGGTCACGCGGTCCATGTCGAACATCCGGAGTTTTTTGCTGAAATTGTCAGGGAGTTCATGCTAGAATAAAAAATGGAAAGCGTTTTAAAGGAGGAGTTTACATGGCAATTGAATGGATTAACGAACGAAATTATGAAGATATCCTTTATGAAACATATGATGGTATAGCTAAGATTACCATCAACCGTCCGGAAGTGCGCAATGCCTTCCGTCCGCAGACAGTAAATGAACTGCTGGATGCTTTTACTTATGCGAGAGATGATTCTAAAATTGGCGTTATTGTTCTGGCGGGAGCTGGTGACAAAGCATTTTGTTCCGGCGGTGACCAATCTGTGCGTGGCCACGGTGGATATGTAGGTGAAGATGAGATTCCTCGTCTAAATGTGCTTGATTTGCAACGATTGATTCGGGTAATTCCGAAACCGGTCGTAGCGATGGTTTCTGGCTACGCGATCGGAGGAGGACATGTACTGCATGTGGTCTGTGATTTAACGATTGCAGCAGACAATGCCATTTTCGGACAGACAGGGCCTAAAGTCGGCAGCTTTGATGCCGGATATGGTGCTGGTCTTTTAGCTAGAATCGTCGGTCATAAGAAAGCACGTGAAATTTGGTACCTATGCCGTCAATATGACGCACAGGAAGCGTTGGATATGGGCTTAGTTAACACAGTAGTACCTGTAGCTGAACTGGAAACAGAAACGGTTCAATGGTGTCAGGAAATGCTTGAAAAATCACCGACTGCCCTTCGTTTCTTGAAAGCATCCTTCAACGCGGACACTGATGGGTTAGCTGGACTTCAGCAAATGGGTGGAGACGCAACACTGCTTTATTACACCACAGAAGAGGCTAAAGAAGGTCGCGATGCCTTCAAGGAAAAGAGAAAGCCAGACTTCAAACAATTTCCACGTTTCCCTTGATGGAAGCCAGAATATGATATAATTTTTCCAGGAGGAAAGCATCAGTCCGTGCAAATAGGCGCGGAAGCTGATGCTTTCTTCTCTTTTCTGATTTTTTTATTCCAAGGAGGCTTTAGACATGGAAAGCACCCTACCTCACTGGCTGCATAAACAAGCAGAATTGAAACCACATGAAAAAGCCATTGAAACAGGTGGCGGCTCGTCCCTATCCTTTTTAGAGCTGCATGAACAAAGTAAACGATATGCAGCCTATTTTGAAGAAAAAGGTATAAAATTGGAAGACCATGTGGCTGTACTATCTTCAAATCGGTTGGAAATGGTATTAGCCATTCATGCGCTCAGTTATTTAGGCGCAGTGGTGGTATTATTGAATACACGCCTTACTCCAGATGAGCTGGCTTTTCAAATCAAGGATGCTGAAGTCAGTTGTTTGATTACGGAGGAGGACTTTTATTCAAAAGGAGAAGCGGCGATTCGAAAAGCCGGACTGGCTGACTGCCCAATAATCCAGTATCATCTCATTAAAACAAACAGAAAGAGCCCTGATGCCATTCGTAAGGAAATCATGTTAGATGAGGTTTTTACCATCATTTACACATCAGGCACTACAGGCAGCCCTAAGGGTGTCCAACTGACTTATGGAAATCATTGGGCAAGCGCTATCAGTTCTGCTCTTAACCTCGGTCTTTCCCAAAATGATAAATGGCTGATCTGCCTCCCGATGTTCCATGTAGGAGGATTTTCTGCGCTGATAAAAAATGTTGTTTATGGTATGCCTGTTTTATTGATGGAAAGGTTTGAGGAACAAAAGGTAAATCACGCCATCAAAAATTCCGGAGTAACGATAGTATCGGTGGTTTCTGTCATGCTGCAGCGTTTGATAGAAGATTTACGAGATGAGCGGTTACCAGGACACTTTCGCTGCATGCTGCTTGGAGGAGGTCCCGCTCCAAAACCATTACTTGAAAATGCGAAAGATAAAGCGATTCCTGTATTCCAAACCTATGGAATGACAGAAACAGCATCGCAAATTGTAACCTTAAGCCCCAAAGACGCTCTAAAAAAGCTTGGTTCTGCAGGAAAATCACTGAGTACCGCACGACTGGAAATTGACGCTGCCCGTGGGGAAATTGGAGAAATCAAAGTAAAAGGTCCTATGGTAACAACAGGCTACTATAAGCGGGAAAAAGCAACCACCGAAGCGCTATCTGATGGATGGCTTGCTACTGGTGATCTTGGCTATCAGGATGAGGAAGGTTTTCTATATGTGGTAGATCGGCGGAAAGACTTAATTATTTCCGGTGGGGAAAATATTTACCCGGCAGAGATAGAAAGTGTGCTTTCAGGTATGAAAGGTATTATGGAAGCAGGGGTAACCGGTATAGAAGATCCTCGCTGGGGACAGGTACCGGCAGCTTTTGTGGTTACTCAAAAAGAATCTGCTCTCAATGAAACGGATGTCCTCCGTTATTGCAGAGATCACCTGGCAGGATATAAATGTCCAAAAGAAGTCCACTTCGTGGAAAAGCTGCCACGTAATGCTTCTAATAAGCTGCTAAGGAGAGAACTGCCAGCTTTTCGGAAGGATGTGGAAAACTAGTGATGAATATAGCAGCCATTCATCTCCGGAATATAGAAATGCCGTTGAAAAAACCCTTTGATACACATGCTGGTCAGGTTATTGATCGGGAGCTTATTATTGTAGAAGCAGTTGATGCAGAAGGCAGAAGAGGGTTTGGAGAAGTGACAGCTTTTTCTACGCCTTTTTATACCGCTGAAACTATCCATACGGCTTGGGAATTGTTGAGCAAGGTTTTTATTCCAACTGTGGATTGGCAGAAGATTGCTCATCCGTCCGATATTTCTGTAAAGTTAGCCGGCTATCAGGGGAATGAAATGGCAAAGGCGGGATTGGAAGCTGCCCTGTGGGATTTATTTGCAAAACAAAAGATGCAAAGCCTTAGTGAATTGCTCGGGGGAACCCGCACACATGTAGATACAGGAGTAGTTATGAGTTTATCTGATGAAATCGGTAAAGTGATTGAGGATTATCAAAAAGAAGGCTACCGGCGTTATAAGCTGAAAGTAGAAAAATATAAAGAAGCACAGGCCATTCAAAAAGTAAGAGAATATTCCCAGGAACTACCCATCATGATTGATGTGAATGGCATGTATGAAGAAAAAGATATTCCTTATTTGGAAGAACTGGACTCCCATGACTTGATGATGATCGAACAACCATTTCGTGCCGGAGACTTTTTCCTGCATCAACAGCTGCAAAATGTATTAAAGACACCGTTATGTTTGGATGAGAGTATCAGGTCATTGGCTGATGCAGAACAAGCGATCCGAATGGAAAGCTGCCGGATCATCAACATCAAAATAAGCAGGGTGGGAGGGTTGACAGAAGCCCTGGCTATCCATGACTTTACCAGGAAATCTGATACACCAGTATGGTGTGGGGGAATGGTTGAATCCGGGATATCGCGAGCCCACAATATCGCGCTTGCTTCCCTGGAAGGTTTCTCAATTCCCGGTGACATATCGGCTTCTTCCCGGTTCTGGGAAAGGGACTTGATTGTTCCTGAAGTGAAAGTGAAGAAAGGGAAAATAGAGGTGCCTACTGAACCGGGGATCGGCTTTGAAATAGACGAGGAGTATCTTAAGTTTGTGACCAAAGTTGCAACTGCTTTCCGGGTATAGTAGCGTGTAAGCTTTTTAAACAAAAGTAAAGCCTTTGGATTCTTATGGAGTCCGAAGGCTTATTTGTTTTTTTAGGCTCTGTTTCATATTGTTGTTGATATTACCTTAGAGGGATATCCAAATAAAGGGCCGAAAAGTCAAAGACTTGATTTCGAGATATTGTTTGGTGGAGCTTAGGGGCGTTGGGAAACGGTTCGCTTTCCGTGGGCGTGTGCTGAGTCTCCTCAGGCTTCGCCTTGCGGGACCTCATCTATCACGCAACTCCCACAGGACTTTGAAATTTTCCCCTTAACTTAACCCACGCACGAAGGAATTGCGTAGCATTTTCGAGGAGTCTCACCGTTTCCCTACGCCCCTTGCCATAATAGGAAGTTTATGGAATAAGAGGAAGATGGCATCAGGAATGAAATTTAAAAAGTCGGGTATGAAGGTAGGGACACACAAACTTATCAAAAGGATTAAGAATGGAAAAGTTTGTCATGGTTTGAGGCCATTCCCTTCGGGGTACCTTTTAGTCTTGGGAGGTTTATATGAAAAAAATACTTATTTCTACACTTGTACTTTTAGTAATCATTTCAGCTATCTCTTATTTCATAGCACAACAACAAAAACAGAAAGCGAAGACGAATGAAAACGAAGAGCTTGTTGCTTTGGGAGATTCCCTGACTTACGGTGTAGGGGATAAAACAGGGACTGGATATGTGGGAGATTTGCAAAAACTCTTAAGTGAAAACCATGATGGGCCTGTCACTGTTCATAATTACGGGATCCCAGGGCAACAAACAGATGGTCTGCTACAGCAATTAAAAAAATCCGACATCCAGGAAAACGTAGCAGAAGCAGATTATATTATTATCTTTATCGGGACCAACGACTTGATTAAAAGTAATGGGGGAGATCTTGCCAAATTATATGATGAACGGATAGAGCAAGGAAAAGCAGATTATGAAAAGAATTTAAAAAGGATTTTTAGTATCATACGAGAAAATAATCCCGATGCACCTGTTTTATATCTTGGTTTATATAATCCCTTTCCATCTTCCTCAGAGCTTGATAAGGTAGTGGGAAATTGGAATGAGAGCAGTCAGAAGATCGTTAGCGACTATTCCAGAACAAAATTCATTGAAACGAATGGCCTTTTTGATAAAAAGTCTAATAAGTATTTCAGCGATGCTCTCCATCCAACTGAAAAGGGATATAAATTGATTACGCAAAAAATAATAAAAGAATATGACTTTTAAGTTTATACTACCAATGATTAGGAAAGACCTGGGCCACTCCAGGTCTTTCCTTTCATTTTTGCTTGAGATAAACTTGAGCCGGAACGCTATCACAGCAGTCATTTTCCTTCTTACTACAACTGTTCTGTAATTCACAGGTGGCGCAGGCTCCTTTTTTACTATTTTTAACGTGCTTGAACATTGCATAACTGGCATAGCCGAAAATAACCAGGCCGATCACTATATTCACTAGCATTTTATTTAACCCCCTCTACTTTAACTATCCGAGGAACCATTGACCGATTTGATAAATGCAAAAAGAAATGGCATAAGCAATGACAAGCGCGTATCCCATACTGAAGAAAGTCCATTTTTTTGATCCTGTCTCCTTATTGATTGCCGCTATGGTAGCGAGACATGGGATATACAACAAGATAAATACCATGAAGCTGTATGATGCTAATGGTGTGAAGGAGGTTGCTAAAACTTCTTGCAATGAACCATCAGGTACGGCGTAAATGATGCTCATGGTAGAGACCACCACTTCTTTTGCCAAAAAACCTGTTAGTAAGGCAGCAGCTGATTGCCAGTTATCAAATCCGATTGGTGCGAATAGCGGTGCAATACTATTTCCTATTAGGGCTAAAAAGCTTTCATCCATAGAAACATCCAATCCGCCTGGGCCTGCATAGGTAAGGAGCCAAATAAACACAGAACCTGCAAAAATGAAAGTACCTGCTTTGCGGACGAACCCCTTCCCTTTGTCCCATGTACTTCTCCACAAGCTAGTCCATTGAGGCAGTCGGTAGGGAGGCAGTTCCATCACAAAGAAAGATTCCTCCTGCTTTAAAATAGTCTTGGAAAACACTTTGGCTAAAAGGAGAGCCATCACTATACCTAATAAATAGATAGATAAAACGACGATAGCCTGGTACTGGGTGAAAAAGGCACCGACAAATAAGGCGTAAACCGGAAGGCGAGCTGAACAGGACATTAATGGGGTCAGCAGGATAGTCAACAGCCGTTCTTTTGGTTGTTCCACAGTCCTTGCTGCCATGACACCAGGTACGTTACAGCCGAACCCTATGATCATAGGAATGAAGGACTTACCGTTCAATCCGATTGCCTGCATAATACGGTCCATCACCGTCGCTACACGAGCCATGTAACCGGAATCTTCTAACAGAGATATAAAAAAGAACAGGATAAAGATCTGAGGGACAAACACTAATACACCTCCGACACCAGCGACAATACCGTCAAGCACTAATGCATGAATGAAACTGCTGGCGCCTATCATTCCTAATAATTGTTCAAGACCTGAAGTCAATGGACCTGAAAACAAGCGATCCAACTGGTCTGATAACGGGAACCCGAGCCAGTTGAATGTTAACATGAACATGGCGTACATCAATAATAAGAATATCGGCAATCCGAGATATTTATGGGTAGCAAGGGCATCTATCTTATCGGTAAGCGTAACGCTGTCGACTTTTTCACGGATAGTAGCCCTTTCGATGATGTGCTCGATATATTTATTCCGGGTTTCTTGAATATTGATAGCAGGTGGCTTCGATAACTTCTCTTCTAATTCACTACGTATTTTGTGAAGCAGAGATTCATCAGCTACTGAGTTAATGAAATCTTCCACTGCTTTGTTTTCCTCAAAGAATTGAATGGCAAGCCATCGTTTAGCTGAGAATGACTCTGGCAATAATTTCGCTAATTTCGTGATAGCATTTTCCACATCTATGCCATAATCCAGTTTAAATGGTTTACGCCAGACGTTCTTTTCATATAATTCATCTTCTAAAAATTCTACACCGGTCCCTGAACGGGCGATGATAGGTACGACAGGGACGCCCAACTCTTCAGAAAGGTAATCTTCCTGGACGCGGATGCCCCGTAATTTGGCGACATCGGTCATATTCAACCCAATCACTAATGGCTTACCAAACTCCAGCAAAGGTATGGTCAGGTTCAAATTCCTTCTCAGCTGTGAGGCATCAACGATATTCAGCATTTCTTCAAATGAGTCATGTAATAAGAAATTCGATACTACCGCTTCATCTTTTGATAGTGGGTTCAAGGAATAGATACCAGGTAAATCAATCAAATCGCCTTTTCCATTACGTAACGATCCTACTTTTTTTTCGACCGTAACGCCGCTCCAGTTGCCAACATACTGATAAGATCCTGTTAGCGTATTGAACAAAGAAGTTTTCCCTGTATTCGGGTTTCCGAACAGTGCTATTTGCATGACAATCGCTCCACTTCTAAGTATCTTGCATCTTTATTTCTTATACTGAGACACTGTCCTTCGCAGTCAAGCATGCATGGTCCCCCGAAAGGAAGACGGTTCTTTACATAAATCTTGCTATTATTTCGGATACCCATTTGTATCAGGCGCTGTTGCAGCCATTTATTGATCTGGGACATGTCTTTGATGACTGCAGGTTCACCAAGCTCTAAGTCCATCAACTTCATGTAGATCACCTCTTATCAGTTAATGAAAATCGTTATCAATTAGATTGTATTGGATAAATGAGAAAAAGGTTATGATTTACATCACATGACACAAAATGTCCATATATATAGGATTACCATCTGGTTCTGTTATCTGCTGAGGTGGTCATTCCTATGACGATAAGGGAAGTCATTTCCTTTCTATTCGATCTAACAGGACGAAGATTTACCGCTTCTATGCGGATAAAGAATGGTTCCCTTGACCCTCTTCTGCTTGAACAGGGATAAAAAAATCAAATGAAAATGATTATCAAATTCATTGACAGCATTTAGAAAGCTACATACACTTATAGTTGGAATATATAAAAATTTGGAACTTAAACTATAATGGACGGACGTATATCGAGGTGAAAGTTATGACACATTTGACAGAGCAGGAAGAAGCTTTTATGGTGAATCACTTTCGTTATCTATCAAAAGCTATGAATGAAGAACCGTTAGAAATCATTTATGGTTCCGATCTGCTCACAAAACAAGGACTACAAGAAAAGCTTGATGAAATCCACATTTTTATGGAATCACAGTTCTTTTTAACGACGGCGTCTATTTTTTCTAAACGATACAGCTATTATATTGTTACTGGAATACTTGCCATGATGTCGGGCTTTGATAAATGCCCGGATCTTCGTCCGGAGAATCTCAGGATCGTACGTATCGATGAAGATAAAAAATGGTTTCCAAAACTTGATTTTGTATCAAAAGAAGCTACACTTCCGGACCCTTTTGAGCGTCAAAGGTGGCTGCGTGAAAACCTTACAGAATTATTCAAGGAACATGTGAGGCCCTTATTTCTTCATATCAATCAATTGAGCAGGTTATCCATGAACGTATTATGGGAAAACTTTGCTATATATCTGTTCTGGTTTTATGAACGATATGCTAAAGAACAATTTACAGGAGACCGGCTGGCACAGGTTTACGATGATTTTCATTTCATTGTTCATGAACTTGATGGAGCAAGTTTTGGTGAAGAAAAGAATCCATTTCATTATTTTCATTATCAACCGAAATTGCAGAGCGGAGCCCGTGAAAGGAAATGTTGCTGCTTAAGTTATAAGTTGAATGAGGAAAGCGGGTATTGTAAAGTTTGTCCCCATCGCTGTTGATACAGCACTGAGTTTTTTCACTGAAAATGAATTCTTATATAATAATTCTCCTCTTACTAGCAAAAACTATTGCGTAAATGAGGAGGATTGGTATGGAAAAAAATAAATACTACGTCAACGTCGGGTCGCAGGAAATTTCCGTCAATCATGATGGGAATAATGATATTTTCACTATTTTCGCAACAGAAGAAGAAGTGATTGAGCTTCGTGCGTTTTTTGATGAGGTGCATAATGCTGATGAAAGAGCTTTTTGGCGCTCCCATATACCATTCCGTCATTACCATGATGATGAGCCTAATAGGGAATTCGATAATGGACTGAGGACAGTGTTCAGCCGCATATATGAATTAGGGGATGAAAAAACGAAAGAACATATCGGCAGTATGGGTATCCTGGAAGATCGTGATTCGACAGAAGGCCGTAGACATTTATAATGTTTACGGTTTTTTTAATACTTTAAGAAAGTTTAACTTTCTTAAAAGGTTAAAGTGTAAGAAAATACGAAGACTTTTCGCCATAAGTTCTTGGCGAGAAGCCAAGTTTTTCTAATGACATTCCTAAAAAGGGTTTATGGATGATTTCTAACAGGAATAATGGAACTATAATCCATAAACTTCAAGGGGTGTAATACAGCAATGAGAAAAAAAACAGCAGCCGTGAAATGGGGAAAGTCCATACTTGTCACCGTCCCGTTCGTGTTATTCATGCAGACAAGTCCGTCCTTGAATGCAGAACAGCCTAACAAAGTGCAAATGCACCAGGAATCTGCAACTACCGTTGAGGATAAGCAGACCTCAACTGAACACATGAAGGAAAAAAAGCCCCTGGACAAAGCATTGATTGAAAAACGTACAGACCAGTTTATGAATCAGCTTGTGCAGGAAGTAAATGAAAATTATAAAGTGAAGAAATATAACAGCAAACAAGCTTTGTTGGACGATTTTAAGCCTTTTGCTAAACAGAAAGCGGCAGAAAAATATGTGGACTATTTTTATCAGGAAAAACAGTCCGGTCTTTATATTCTTCCAACTGAGACGCCGCCTTGGTTTGTAAATGGACAAGCTTATGATACTATCGATATAGATGAAAACCATAAGCAGGTCATCCAAACAAATACAAACGACCTTTATGGGGAGTATACCATTGTCATTACGTTTGAATTTGATGGTCAATGGCTTATTAAAGATATCGAACATAAGTAATTAATGAAGCAGTCAAAGGCAGTTGAAACGGTGATGAAAACATTTTACGACTACTATAACAATGAAGTGAAATTATCTTTTGATGACCATCCTTTTTCTAAACACCCGAAGCATGTTTGGGTGCTATGCAGGTACGGATCAAAGTGGTTACTTACCAAACATAAAGACCGGGGCATTGAATTCCCGGGTGGAAAAGTTGAAGAAGGAGAGACTGCAGAGGATGCAGCATATCGGGAAGTAAAAGAAGAAACTGGGGCCGATATAAAAAAAATGCATTACCTTGGCCAGTACCATGTCGCGGGCAAAGGTGGTACGATAATCAAAAATATTTATTTTGCAATTATTGAAGAAATTTATGAACAAAATCATTATTTTGAAACGGAAGGCCCAATCCTGCTTGACTCCATTCCGGCTAATGTAAACAAAGATAAGCGGTTCAGTTTTATGATGAAGGATGGCGTATTGCCTAATAGCTTGGAGCAAATAAATAAACTGAAAATGTTATAATCGAAGGACGCATTAAACCAATGCGTTCTTTTTTTACTGGAGTGACACATAACAGCGTAATGATTGGGAAGTAAGCGTCTTTTATAATATAATAACTATGTGAAATAATTCACGAATGAGCGGTTGATTTATTATTATCTACCAAATAGGAGAGACTGGGTACTTATGGATAATTTAAAAAAGCTTTCGAAAACACACCGTCATGATAGAATACTTTTATTTATCATTGCTTTTTTTACTGGTGTGATGGTAATCGGGCAAGCTTACCTTTTCGTAGCTGCTGTCGATCAAGTATTTTTACAAGGGAATTCTTTTTTTGAAGTTCTTCCCTTATTAATTGGTCTATTAGCTGTGATGATTGCCCGTGCTGGACTCACCTATTGGAGCGGGCGGACTGGAGTTCAAATGGCTGCTAAAGTAAAGCGTGATTTTCGCCAGTCCCTATTGGATAAATATTCTCGTAACCCCATACAAGCATCCTTCAAGGGACAGTCAGGACAAAAGGTGAGTGTCATGATGGATGCAGTCGATGAAATTGACAGCTATTTTAGTCAGTATGTTCCACAGGTGATGCAAACATCGGTTGTTCCATTGATGATTATCGGAACTGCATTCTATCATCATATCTACACTGGAATCATCATGCTTATAACTGCCCCTTTCATTCCTATTTTTATGGCTATCATCGGAATGAAAACAAAAAAGAAATCGGAAGAACAAATGGAAGAAATGGCGGCATTTTCAGGTCGTTTTCTCGATATACTGCAAGGCCTGACGACACTGAAGTTATTCGGACGTGCTAAGCAACAGCATGAAGCCATCAGGGAAAGCAGTCTTAATTTTCGGGATGCTACGATGGAAGTTTTAAAAATCGCTTTTATTTCATCCCTATCTCTCGAGTTCATCTCCATGTTAAGTATCGGGATTATTGCTCTTGAAGTTGGAATTCGTCTAATTGTATTTGAAAGCATCAGCTTTTTTACGGCTTTTTTTGTACTGGTTCTGGCTCCTGAATTCTATAATTCTTTGCGGGACTTAGGCAGTGCCTTTCACACAGGCCGTGGAAGTATGGGTGCAGCTAAAAAAGTATCCGATGAACTTACAGAAACGGAACAGGTGGTCGAGTGGGGGAACACAACCTTCAGCCACACGGATCAACCGCCTGTGATAGAGCTGAAAGGTGTAGGTTTCCGTTATAAGGAAGAAGGATTTGCCTTAGAAGGGATCAACGCTGTATTGTCTTCCAATCAACAAATAGCGCTCGTGGGCAGGAGCGGTGCAGGAAAAACGACTTTATTACACTTGATTGCAGGGCTGATCGGGCCAACAGAAGGAAGAATAGAAGTGGATGGCCGCTCTTTATTCACCTATGAAGAAGCAGGATGGTTCGACCAGTTGAGTTATATTTCCCAGCACCCATACTTGTTTGCCGGAACAATCGCAGATAATATCGCAATCGGAGCTAATGAAGGTGCTCACAGGGATGACATTGAACGTGCAGCTGAGAAAGCGGGGATTCAAGAACTGATAGAGTCATTAGAGTCCGGGTTGGACACACAGGTCGGTGAGGCTGGCCGCGGACTTTCCGGTGGGGAAAAACAGCGCGTCGCATTAGCGAGGGCGTTTTTGAAAAATCCATCAGTCATCCTTTTTGATGAGCCGACTACTGGACTCGACCTTCGTACCGAGCAGATTTTACAGGCGTCCATTGAAACCCTGGCGGAAAACTCTACTGTTATTACAGTCGCACACCGGCTCCATACTATTAAAAACGCTGATCAGATATTATTTTTAGATAATGGAAAGCTTATTGCCCAAGGTTCCCATAAAGAACTGTTGGTAAGTACTCCAGGATACCGGAATATGGTAGCTTCACATCAGGGAGGCATTGCAGAATGAACCATTTGAAATTCGTAGTAAAAGAAATCGTGACTGAAAAGAAAGATATCTTCCTGTCTGTGTTGTTCGGGTTCCTGGCCGGTATTACTGCGATTGCTTTGTTTGGTTCCAGCGGTTATTTGGTATCAAAAGCGGCATTTGCACCTCCACTATATACGCTTGCCTTTTTGATTGCTGGTCTAAAACTGATGGGGTTCGCTCGTGCTCTAAGCCGTTATGGTGAGCGATATTTTTCCCACCGGGCAACCTTTACGATGCTGAGCAATATCCGTGTATCCTTTTTTGAAAAGCTTGAGCCACTGGCGCCGCGTATTTTCCAAAAGTATCGCAGCGGTGATTTGCTTGCACGGATTGTCGGTGATGTAGAAAGTTTACAGAACTTCTTTTTACGAGTGTTTTATCCCCCGATTATTCTCTTATTAGTGTTTTTAAGTACCATCTTTTTTGTTGCTTTCTACTCGTGGTGGATTGCATTCATTTTATTTGCCGGTTTGATAGTGACAGGTCTAGTCATACCAGCCTGGTTTGCGCTCAGACAGAAAAAATTGGAGAGCCGGATAAGAGAGGCCAGAGCTGAATTGTCTACCGATGTCACTGAATTTCTCTATGGCTTCCTAGATTTGAAAATCTATCAAAAGCTCCAAGAAAAAAAGCAGCGGCTCCAAAGGGCTTCCGATTGGTATATTTCGGAACAAGAGCGCGAAGGAAAAACAGAAATGTTCAATCACTCCATCAATTCTATGGTTTCTTTTACAGTCTCCTGGCTGGTACTGGTAGTTGGTGCTTATTTTGTGGCAGCACAACAGCTTGATGGTGTCTTTCTCGCCATGCTTGTCATGATATCTTTGACGATGTTTGAAAATGCTACCCCTATGGCTGTCTTACCTGGACATTTGGAAGATAATCGCAGGGCGGCTGCACGGCTTTATTCGGTCGTGGAAGAAGAAGCTGAGTCCAGAACCTTAACAGAAGAAAAGTTGCCAGTCGATCAAGCGCTATCGTTTGCTTTTCAAGAAGTAACATTTACGTTTCCTGGGGAGAACCGGCCCACTGTCAAAGAAGTTTCTATTCAACTTCCAGCTGGCTCAAAGACAGCCATCGTCGGACCCAGTGGTTCAGGAAAGTCTACTTTGATGCAGCTGCTCCTTGGTATCATTCGACCAGACAAGGGTGACCTTCTCTCGTGTGGTATCAATCTGAATCAGATAGAAAAGGAAGACTTATGGGCAAAATCAAATGTCGTGCTTCAGGAAAATCATTTCTTTTACGGCACAGTCCGAGAAAATTTACTGCTTGCAGGAAGGACTTTGAGAGATGAAGCGATGGAGGTGGCATTAGAGCGTGTGGAGCTTGGTCATTTCTCTTTGGATGATGCTGTATTTGAAAAAGCGGAAAACCTTTCAGGCGGAGAGAGGCAGCGGCTGGCAATAGCAAGAGCTATGTTAAAAGGTGAACGTTTGTGGTTGTTGGACGAACCTGCTTCTTCTGTGGATGCGCTAACGGAAAAGACAATTTATGATCATATCTTCCACCAGGCGAAAAAAGATACACTTGTTTTAATCAGTCATCGTTTGACAGGCTTGGAGAACATGGATAAGATCATTGTGATGGAACAGGGGGAAATTGTTGAAACAGGTTCCTTTGATGAACTGATGGATAAGAAAGGCTACTTCTACGAAATGAAGCAAATTGAAAAAAATGTAGTGATGTAACAAACAAAAGTAGTCCAAGCGATATCATACGACTTGGACTACTTCTTTAAAGTAAGAAGTTTTATAATAAACAAAAATAACATCAGGAAAGGCAAGAGGATTCTATGAAACGTTTCTTATACATGTTTGCAGTTCTTTTACTTGTTATGCTGACCTTTTTTCTTTTTGTTAACGTAATCCAACCTGGCGACAATAATGATTCGAAGAATACCCAAACAGATACAGGACAATGGGTTGGCGCTTGGGCTGCCAGTATGCAGGCACCTTTTGAAGAAGGGGTTTCTCAAAATGGATTTAAAAGTCAAACTATACGTATGATCATCCATCCTCAAATTGACGGTGAAAAGGCACGTATACGTTTATCTAATACATTTGGTTCAACTCCCCTGACTATTGAAGCGGTGCATGCAGCCATTTCAGATAAAGCAGCTGAAAATGTCCCCGGAACAGATACGAAAGTTACATTTGAAGGTGAGCAAAAGGTAACAATTCCGCCTGGGGAAAAAGTAGTTAGTGATGCTATCCCTCTTAAAGTTAAAAAGGGTAAAAATATTGCGGTTAGTCTTTATGTTGATAAAGAAAGTGGGCCTGCCACATGGCACCCACGTTCCATTCAAACCACTTATATTGCAAATGGAAATCGGGTTACCGATTCTGATGGTTCGGCGTTTAAAACAAAAGAAGAAGCTTGGTTTTGGATGGATGGGGTAGACGTATTAGCCGATTCTTCTATTCAAGGCTCAATTGTTGTCCTGGGAAGTTCTATTGCGAATGGTAATTATTCAAAAGTAAATGCCAACCATCGCTGGCCGGATTATTTAGCAGATCGTATGAGTAATGAAAATATAGACAACCAAATGTCAATTTTGAACGCAGGTATTTCAGCAAATCAACTGATCAATAGTCCGCCTGAAAAAGGTGAGAATGCGATGAGTCGACTGGAGCGGGATGTGTTCAGTCAAACAGGTGTCAGAGGAGTAATCCTGCATCAAGGTTTGAATGACATCAGACATCACCCGGAATATGACTCAAAAAAAATAATCGAAAGAATGCAGGAAATCATCCATGCTGCTCATGAGCAGGGGCTTAAAATATACGGAGGAACTTTGACTCCTTTTAAAGGTTCAGGGATGTACACGTCAAAAGGAGAAAAGACTCGTCAGGAGGTAAATCACTGGATCAGGACCAGCGGGGAGTTTGATGGAGTGATAGATTTTGATAAAGGGTTACGAGACCCCGAAGAACCAGAACGCTATCTTCCAAAGTATGATGCAGGAGATCATCTCCACCCCAATGATGCAGGTTATCGGAAAATGGCGGAGTCTGTTGATCTATCTTTATTAAAATAAATCAGGTGTGCTTTTGCGCTCCCTATAGAAAAAATGAGCATCCACATTCAATTATATGCGGGTGCTCATTTGCGTTTAGCGTAGTTATTGGCGAATTAGCTTTTTTTCCAGTTTTTCAACGAGTTGGTACATGATAGCAGCAAAGAAAGCGATGATCAGGAGAGCGAACAGAACTAACGTGAAATCGAATACTTGGAAGCCGTAAATGATCAAGTAGCCTAAGCCTTGTTTTGATACAAGGAATTCACCTACGATGACCCCTACCCAGGAGAGCCCGACGTTTACTTTCAAGGAAGATATCATTGTAGGAAAGGATGCAGGAAAGATGGCTTCCTTGAAACAGACACTTTTCGAAGCCCCTAAGCTTTGCAAAACTTTAATATAGTTGCTGTCGATTTCCTGAAAGGCATTATAGACCACCAAAGTGGTGATGATGATCGATATAATTGCACCCATGGCAATGATAGATATATATCCCGGACCAAGGGCAACTATAATTATTGGTCCAAGAGCTACTTTTGGCATCGCGTTGAGGATGACAAGATAAGGATCGATGATTTTGGAAAAACGGTTTGACCACCATAGAATTGCTGCTAGCAAGATGCCTGCAATGGTCCCAATGATGAACCCTGCAATAGTTTCGAACAAGGTTACGTTTAAATGAACCCAAAGGGAACCATCGCTTACTTTGGCAATGAATAAGTTGTAGATTTTATGTGGTGAACTGAAAAGCAGCGGATCGATCCATCTAAATTGACTGGCCGCTTCCCATAAACTGAAAAAAAATACAAATATGGCAGCCTGCCAAAAACGAATCAAACGTTTTTCCGTCTTCAATTTTTTCACATAAGCTTGATGTAGTTCCTTGTTGGTAGCCTCAATTTGTTTCAAGAGCGCTCATCTCCTTCCATACCTTATCGAAGATTTCCTGGAATGAGGGGTGTTGCCGTGCTTGGAAAGGAGGGAGCTCTCTTAGTTCTCCGGGCATCTTGAAGATTTCCTGGATTTCTCCAGGCCGCGGTTTTAATAATAAGATGCGGTCACTCATGACAATCGCTTCACTGATGTCATGAGTAACCAGTAATGCTGCTTTATTGTATTGCTTCAGTAACTGAGAGACGAAATCCTCCAAACGGAGTTTGGTCTGAAAATCCAATGCTGAAAACGGTTCATCCAATAAGAGCAGCTTTGGTTCCGTGATTAACGTCCGTGCAAGAGCGGCACGTTGTCTCATGCCGCCGGAAAGTTCATCGGGATAAGAGTCCCCGATATCCTGCAAGCCAACTTCCTCCAGTATTTTTTTCGCTCGTTGATTCATGGAAGCATCTTGTTCTTTGTTGATTTTTGGACCAAGAAGGACATTCTCTTGTATGGTTTTCCAGGGAAATAAATAATCCTGCTGAAGCATATAACCCATAGGTGGTTTGTTCCCCGCCTTTTGATCTGAAGCCCCATCCAGTATGATTTCTCCGCGGGTTGGTGTAATCAGTCCGGCAACGATGGATAGCAAGGTTGTTTTTCCACAGCCGCTTGGCCCCAGTATCGAAATGAATTCCCCTTGCTCCAAGGTGAAACTGATATTTTCTAAGGCTTTGGTATAGTCTGTTTTAGAGTAATAATGATGAGAAACCTGGTTGACGGTCAACAGTGGCATGGGTGACCCTCCTATTCGTTGATAATGTCCTCAGCAATGCTGGTATTGACTAAAGTTCCATGGTCTACATCTTCCGGTAGTTCTCCTGCTTCTTCCATGATAGCTTTCAAGTTATTCCATTCTTCTTCATCTAACACAGGATCTGTAGCGAACGAGCCTTGGCTTTTGTAACGGTCCACTACTGTGGCAATCAGATCCAGCTCGGAGTCCTCAAAGTATGGCTGGATGACTTTTGCCGTCTCCATAGCAGAGTGTTCCTGCACCCATTGCTGTGCTTTATAAATAGCTCGCGTGAATTTATGGATTGCTTCTTCGTTTTCATTGATGAAGCTTTCTTTTGTCATGAATACGGTATAAGGCACATGACCGGATTCTTCACCAAAAGAAGCCACGATATGACCTACACCTTCTTTTTCAAAGATGCTGGCTGTCGGCTCGAATAACTGTACATAATCCCCTGTTCCTGAGGCAAAAGCGTTTGGTATATTAGCAAAATCGACATTCTGAATCAATTCCAGATCTTCCTGCGGGTTGATGTCATGTTGCTTCAAAACATATTCTCCTACCATTTGCGGCATCCCGCCTTTACGCTGGCCAAGGAAGGTGCTGTCATTCAAGTCCTCCCATTCAAAGTCCTCCACCTTTTCCCGGGCAACAAGAAATGTTCCATCTGTCTGCGTTAATTGGGCAAAGTTGATGGCTGGATCATTTGCTCCCCGAGCGTGTACGTAAATAGAGGTTTCGGACCCGACCAGTGCGATATCAGTGCCATCAGATAAGAGGGCAGTCATCGTTTTGTCCCCGCCCCATGTAGTATTAAGCTCAACTTCCAAACCTTCTTCTTCAAAGAATCCTTTTTCCAACGCGACGTATTGCGGGGCATAGAAAATCGAACGAGTGACTTCAGCAACTTTCAAGCTGGTAGTTTGCTGCTGTCCACATGCTGCGGTAATAGTCAGCAAAATTGTCATCAGAACGATTCCCGCTAATCGGATATTTTTCATTCGGAAAGCTCCTCCTGTATGATGTTGGTTAGAATAACTAATGTAGTTTATGTGTGATTGAAAAAATGTGTGAACGCCTAGATGAAAAATAATCACGGCTTGCGAATAAGGTGGTGTTCTGATGAATGGCGAAGTGGTGGACAGACTGAAATTCCCTTCACCTCATCCCGGTTTTGATGTTCACATGGTTACCTATTTGAGTGAAGGGCTGAAAGTAAAGGGGTTTTTAGTTGAACCAAAAGAAGACCGTGCTTATCCTGGATTTCTTTACTTGCGTGGGGGAATAAAGAATGTGGGAAAAGTCCGGATAGGGAGGATCATTCAGTTTGCAGCTCATGGGTTTGTGGTGTTTGCTCCTTTCTACCGTGGTAATTTGGGTGGAGAAGGAAGCGAGGATTTCGCTCTAAATGACAGGCATGATGCATTCTCCGGTATATATGTTTTGGAGAATCATCCCAAAGTGGGGGATGATATATTCGTGTTCGGTTTTTCACGTGGAGGAGTGATGGCATTATGGACAGCAATTACGATGCCCCAAGTAAAAAAAGTGGTGGTCTGGGGTGGAGTCAGTGATGTTACGCTCACATACTGGGAACGGGAAGATCTTCGACGGATGATGAAAAGGGTGACTGGTGGCACGCCAAAAAAATATCCGGACCGCTATCTTGCCAGGACACCTCTTCATGAGTTAAGTCGAATGGACGCTGACTTGTTGATTATCCATGGTGCAAAGGATGAAAATGTGGACATCCAGCATGCCTACCGCCTGCAAGAAGCTATGAAGGTTACTAATAAACGGTACGAGAGTTGGATTTTCCCGGATACCGATCACTATTTCCCCCCAAAAACGAACCGGGAAACAGTCAAAAGGATGTGTCAGTGGCTGCAACAAAAGTAAAAGAAGCGGACACGCATTATACGTATCCGCTTCTTTATATATGAGGAGATGAGGAAACAATAGTCATACTAGCCTCGATAAGCCGGGCCAGCTTGAGCGATGGCATCACTTGCATGTGTGAACTTTTCGAAGTTCTCATGGAATTTCATCGCTAATTCTTTTGCTTTTTGGTCATAAGCTTCTGGATCATTCCAGGTCTGCTTTGGAATCAATACTTCATCCGGTACACCAGGTACTTGTATTGGCGCCTCCAATCCGAAGATATCATCTACGTGAGTTTCAACCGAATTCAGTTCCCCTTCTAAGGCTGCGTGGATCATGGCACGGGTATAGGAAAGCTTCATGCGATTCCCTTCACCGTAAGCTCCTCCAGTCCATCCTGTGTTGACCAGAAAGACATTTGTGTTATATTGGTCTATCTTTTCACCAAGCATTTCTGCGTAAGTGGCAGGGGCTAACGGAAGGAATGGAGAACCGAAACAAGCAGAGAATGTCGCCTGCGGTGATGTGACTCCTCGTTCCGTTCCAGCAAGCTTACTTGTGTAGCCACTGAGGAAATGATACATAGCCTGTTCTTTCGATAATTTACTGATTGGTGGTAAAACACCAAAGGCATCTGCAGTTAAAAAGATAATCGTATTCGGATGACCTGCAACACTTGGAAGGACAATGTTATCGATATTATCAATTGGGTAAGCCGCACGTGTGTTTTCCGTTAAGGATGTATCATCATAATCGGGATTACGTGATTCATCATCCAGAATGACGTTTTCCAACACAGAGCCGAACCGGATAGCATCATAGATCTGTGGTTCTTTCTCTTTTGATAAATTAATGGTTTTGGCGTAACAGCCACCTTCGATATTAAATACACCTTTCGGAGACCAGGCGTGTTCATCATCACCGATCAAACGGCGGTATGGATCAGCCGATAAAGTGGTTTTTCCTGTGCCAGAAAGGCCGAAGAACAGAGCGACATCGCCTTCTTTCCCTACGTTGGCAGAACAGTGCATGGATAACACGTTTTTCTTAGGCAACATATAGTTCATAACGGAAAAAATAGATTTTTTGATTTCTCCTGCGTATTCCGTACCACCGATCAGCACGATTCGATGTTTTAACGAAATTAGAATGAAAGCTTCAGAGTTCGTTCCGTCAATCGCTGGGTCCGCTTTGAAATTTGGAGCAGAAATTACGCTGAATTCCGCTTCATGTTCTGTTAATTCTTCTTCCGTCGGGCGGATGAACATCTGCCTTGCGAACAAATTATGCCATGCCAATTCATTGATCACCTGGATTGGCAGTCTATAATTCTCATCAGCTCCCGCAAATCCGTTAAATACAAATACTTCGTTCTTGGCACTTAAGTAATCGAGTACTTTATGGTATAAACGAGTAAATACATCTTCATCGATTGGACAATTTACCGGGCCCCAGTCCACTGTATCATTGGAAACATCATCTTTAACGATAAATTTATCCTTAGGCGAGCGTCCGGTATAGGTACCCGTTGTAGCGCGGACAGCACCTGTTGATGTGAGAACGCCTTCATTTCGGTGTAAAGTTTTTTCAACCAATTGTGCTACAGAAAGATTTTTCAAAACATTCTCTTGTGATAACAAGTCAGAGAGTTGGGACATTTGATTGATAATTGTCATCGCGTAAACCCGCCTTTACATTAAGTTTCAACCCATTGGAAAACCAAGTGTGGTTTAATTTGATTATTAGTATAACACATTCATTCTATTAGTCCATACTATTTTTGTTACTGTCATATTTTTTTCATATTTAATTCTTCTTATATAATGTAACATTGTTCATACATAATGTTGAGGGAAAAGTAGGGGGTAAGGAACCTTTGATCACTTATGGTTAAAGATACCCCTTTTTATAAAATAGGCTTTGTTAAACGTTATTTTGATTTTTACAATAGACTTATTCGATTATAGGGCCGAAAAGTCGAAGACTTGATTTCAAGTGTAATTTGGGTCCGTTGCCGAATCAGGAGAAGGGAGGCTGGAAAACGGTTCGCTTTCCTGTGGGGGAACTGACAAGCCTCCTCAGACTTCGTCTTCCGGGGTCTTGTCTAGATCCTTCTCCCACGGGAGATTCCTGTGGGATTCAGTAGAGGGGTCCTTGAATTAAAAAAAGCCCTCCGTTAAGATGCATTTGTACAACCAAATACAAACATCAAAAGGAGGACTTCCCCTTGAATTCTA
>NZ_JBIEKI010000028.1:0-24911 GCF_043497085.1 Halobacillus sp. B23F22_5
GTTTGCCTTCAAATCCTCCGCACGTTACCTCACGGTAACGCACTATTTGTCAGCTAATGCTTACCGGCTGAATCGGTGCATTCGGGACTCTCACCCTGTAGCGCATGTGCTGCCACTCGCAAAAAAGGAAGGCAGTTTAACCTATGCTGCCTTCCTTTTTTTTAACCTACTTATGCCTTTCATTTCCGCTTTTAAATGCGCACTGGTTCATTTGTGAAAATCGAGACCTGAATGCACTTCCTCTACATAACCTGCACGGATAACAAAATCTCCGAACCGTTCTTTGTTCTCTTTCTTCTCTGCATAGTCGAATAAAATAACTTTTAATTCACCAAGAATTTCTTCTTCTCCTATATTTTCACGATACAGTTTATTCAATCGGTCGCCGGTAAAACTGGCACCCAGGTACATATTATATTTACCTGGCGCTTTCCCAATGAAGGCAATCTCGCCCAGAGCAGGGCGTGAGCATCCATTAGGGCAACCGGACATACGAATCACTATTTCTTCCTCTTCAAGACCCGCTTCCTTAAGAATACCTTCGATTTTATCCAGCAGCACAGGCAGATAACGTTCCGACTCAGCCATCGCCAAACCGCATGTAGGCAGAGCCACACAGGACATGGAATTTCTCCGCAGCGCAGAGTTCTCTTTGCCATCAGTCAGACCATATTTTTGTACCAGGGAATTGATTTCGGACTTCTTTTCTTCCGTTACATTTGCAATGATTACATTCTGGTTCGGAGTCAGCCGAAAATCGCCAGTATGGATTTTGGCAATCTCCCTTAGCCCTGTCTTCAGGGACTGTTCTCCGATATCCTGGATCCTTCCATTCTGGATAAATAAAGTCAGATGCCATTTCCCATCCCCTTTTATCCATCCATAACGGTCACCGTTATTTTCAAAATGATACGGCCGTTTTTCCTCCAGTTCCCATCCCAGTCTTTCATTTAATTCCTGGATAAGCCAATCCACTCCACGTGCATCAATCGTATATTTAAACCGGGCGTTCTTCCGTTCGGACCGGTTTCCATAATCGCGCTGGATGGTAAGGATGGTTTCTGCAACTTCAGTAATTTTAGCTGCAGGACAAAAGCCGATTACCCGCCCCAGCTGAGGATACGTGTTTGTATCTCCATGGGTCATGCCCATGCCGCCACCGGCAGTAATATTAAACCCTTTCAGTTCACCTTCTTCCACAATTGCAATGAATCCTAAATCCTGCGAAAAGACATCTATATCATTGGAAGGAGGAACTGCGATCCCTATTTTGAATTTTCTTGGCAGATAGTATTGACCGTACATTGGCTCTATTTCTTCAGGTGCTCTGCTATCAGCTACTTTTTCCTCATCCAGCCAAATTTCATGATAAGCTTTCGTTTTCGGAAGAAGATGATCGCTTAATTCCTTTGAGAGATTATATACCTCTGCATGTGTTTCGGACTGGTATGGCTGAACATTACACATGACATTCCGATTGACATCTCCACAAGCAGCAATGGTATCCATTAGCGACTGGTTCATCTTTTGAAGACTTTTCTTCATATTCCATTTTAAAACACCATGCAACTGAAATGTCTGGCGGGTGGTCAATTTTAGCGTCCCACTTGCATAATCATCCGCTATCTCATCCATGGTAAGCCATTGCTCAGGAGTTGCTACGCCTCCTGGCAGACGGACACGCACCATAAATTGATAAGCTGGTTCAAGCTTTTGCTTTCTACGTTCATTGCGTACATCCCGATCATCCTGCTGATAGCTGCCGTGAAATTTTAACAGCTTGGCATCTTCATCCCCTATTCCCGCTGTAATCGGGTCGGAAAAGCTCTCCGTAATTGTACCCCGCAGGTAGTCGCTTTCTTCTTTTATTTTTTCCATTTCACTGGGTGGGCCATGGCGATGCTTAGATTTCTGATCTGTCATTACCTAAACTCCTTTCCCTTTATGTCCCTGTTTACCTAGTAAACGTCACGCTGGTATCGTTTTTCCTGTCTCATTTTATTTAGATATTCTTCCGCAGCTTCTTTCTCCATACCGCCTTCCTGTTCTAATACGGTCAGCAGGGCATTTTGCACATCATGAGCCATATGTTTTTCATCACCGCATACATAGATGATGGCTCCTTCGACCAACCATTGGTAAAGCTCTTTGCTTTTTTCCAGCATCCGATGCTGCACATAGACTTTCTCCTCTGTGTCCCGGGAAAATGCAACATCCATCCTGGTAAGCACACCTTCCTTCAGCCACTTCTGCCATTCCGTCTGGTAGAGGAAGTCTGATCTGAAATGCTGCTCACCGAAAAACAGCCATGTTTTTCCTTCTGCATCGATTTCCTCCCGCTCCTCCAGGAAAGCCCGATAAGGTGCCACCCCTGTTCCTGCCCCGATCATGATGATAGGTGTATCAGGGTTTTCCGGAAGTTTGAAATTAGGGTTATGCTGAATATAAACAGGAAGCGTATCGCCTGGCTGGGACCGTTCTGCACATTGGACGGAACATACACCCGAACGGCTTCGACCGTGAGCATCATACCTTAATGCTCCAATGGTAAGATGGACTTCTTCAGGATTAGCTTTCAAGCTGCTCGCAATCGAATACAGGCGAGGCGGTATTTTCCGTAATATAGTCACGAACTCCTGTGGGGAAGCTTGCAGTTTAAAATCCTGGATAAGATCAAGAAGATCTCTGCCTTCCAGATACTCTTTCAAATCTTCTTTCCGTTCAGGTTCAAGGAGTGTTTTCAACTGCTCCTTACTAGTTAGCTCTGCTGCCTGTTCCAGCAAAGGCTTCGTCAGCCGGGTAATTTCAAAAAAGGAAAGGAGCGCTTCCCGAACGGATCTTAATTCCCCTTGTTTATCTACCTGCACCGATTCTTCTGGATTCCACCCCAATGCTTCCATAAGCTGATCGACCAGGACTGGATCATTTTGCGGAAATATCCCTAAACTGTCGCCTGGCTCATACGCAAGATTAGAGCTTTCCAGATCCAGTTCCAGATGTCGTGTCTCTTTATTTGAGCCTCTGCCATTCAGGTTCAGGTTCTCTAAAATTTCCGCATCAAATGGCTTTTTTCTTGAATAGACTGGTGCGGAAGATGAGTCTCCTCCAGTTGTTTGAGGTACTGGAGTATTTCCTTGCTCATTCCGACTTTCATTCAATTTGGTTAATACACTTTCAAACCATTCATCCGCAGAATCTTCGAAATCTACATCGCAATCAATACGTGGATGAAGCCTTTCCGCTCCTAATTCCTCCAGACGTTTATCAAAATCTTTTCCTGTCTGACAGAAATATTCGTAGGAACTGTCTCCAAGGGAAAGGACAGAGAAACGGACATCTTGAAGCTTTGGAGCCCGTTTACTATGAAGAAACTCATAGAATGAAAGAGCATTATCCGGTGGATCTCCTTCGCCATGGGTACTGGCAATGATCAATAAATCCTCGGCATCCTTAATGGATTTTGGTTTAAAATCGTCCATGGAAGAAAGTGTGACGGTAAAATCTTTTTCTTCCAATTTTTTCGTCAATTCATCTGCAAGCCCCTGACCATTCCCTGTTTGGGAACCAAAAAGGACCGTCACTTCACGGGTAGCAACCGCTGGATCCTGAGCAGAAGCAGGTGTAGCAGATACCCCTTCCCGGACAGGCGCTTCCATTGCAGCTGCTGTTTCTCCACCAAAAGAAGCAGCCAGACAACCGCTTAACCATATTTTCTGCGCCTCTGTCAATGTTGGCAAAAGGCGGTTCAGATGTTCTACCTGCTCTTTAGTAAATGGACTATTCTCTACCTGAAACTGCAAAACTATCCACCTCACAAAAAATAATCATTATATACGGCACACGATGCTTAACCTTTAACGTACTCATAGGCTTCGTGCTTGCCGGTAGTGGTGCTCAATTGCCACAACCATCGCCCCCATTTTAGAATCCACGGGCTGAAGGACGTCAGTAATGCCTTGGGCCGACAGCTCACCCGCTGTCACTTTCCCGATAGCCGCTGGTAACACTTTATGGTTGAAAGCTTTTACTAGAATTTCGCGGCCTGAATCGTCATTGAATAAGTTCCTGACCTGGGTTTTACTAGTGAACACAACGGTATCCAAATAGAGATCAGCAATGTCGCACTTCAGACTCCTCACCACTTCCTTCAGCGGCTGCTCATAATAATAAGGCTGTGAAAGATAAACAGAGTTTCCGAGATGCTCCAGGGCATCTTTCAATCTGGCATCATCCTGGTTATAAGCCTGCAAAAAAACATCTCCCCGATTGGAGTCTGTATGAAAAGCTGACAGAAGGTTTTCCATTGTGCCATCTGAAGAAACACGTTCTGCCTGAAGTGCATTCTCCTTCAGCCATTGCATCGTTTTCTTTCCTCTGACTGCCAATTTAGTCTGGTGTAATTTATTGAGAAATTCTTTATGGACCCCTGCTTTTTTTGCTGCATCTCCAAGGATAGCTGCCCCAATCCCTGTGGTTAAAACCATCCAATCAAACTTTTTTTCGAGGAAGTCATAAATGTTCTTTCTGCTTGTGTCCTCATTCAGATGCTGCATTCCCTGCAACGGGTAGACGACGGGGATCCCGCCTTTATTCCGAATCATTTTGCTGATGACTTCGGCTTTTCTCTCTGCGGCTATCCCGATACGTTTTCCTTCCAGACTACTCACATCTCTCCACCTCCTTCTGCCAGTCTTTCTAACCATAGGATGGTTTGCTGTTGTTTTTCTTCTGTCATAAATGATTCATCTAAGAGTTCATGAAGAAATTGGCGCTTCTCCTGTTTAGTAAGAGGACAATTCTTAACCAGTTGCCGGCACTCATATAAAAAATCCACATAAGATTCATAATCAGGTTCAAATTGATGTTCCAGCTCTTCTTTTATTCTGGAAGTAAGTATAGGACTGGCGCCATGAGTGGATACGGCAAGCGTCAGTTTTCCCCTTTTCAGAAAAGCAGGAAACTGGACATTCCCCCCACTCGCTTGCCCAGCCGCATTCACGAGCGGCACCTGATAAGACGATGGAAGTACAGACATATTGACGGACGGGTCATCCGTTGCCACGACGGCCATAAATGCTCCTTCCAAGTCACCGGGTTCAAAAAGCTTCTTCTTCCAATTGACTTTTTTCTGTTCCCACGCCTTTTCTAATTCCGTATCCAATGCTGGACTGATGACCGTAATTACAGCCCCGCCCTGGAGGAGCACCCTGGCTCTTTTAACTGCCACCTTTCCTCCCCCGACAATGACTACACGCCTGCCTTTGAAGTCGATCATCAGTGGCTGAAAATCAGCTTCTTGCTGTTTTGTGAAATCACTCGGCACGACCTTTCCCCTTTCTCTCCATGATGACTTCGTTGACTCGTTCCGCTAATGCTTCAACCATCATTGGATGATTGCCGAGATGGTTGCTTAAAATCACATGATGACCGGACTCCTGATACTCCTTAACTTTCTTCTCCATCGACTGTATTAAAATACCGGTGAACCAGAGATATGGGACAACAATTGTCAGGCTGTAACCTGCTTGAATGGACTTTTCCAGCCCTTTTTCAAAAGAGGGCTGACAGGCAGCCAAATAACAGACATCTATATTGCTTCCACCCAATCTTTGGCGAAGCTTCTCCTGAATATTCTGTATTGCCATAGTCGTTTCGGGATTTCGGCTTCCTCTGCCTACCAGGAGAATATTAGCATTCGGGGGAACAGGGTCACGCGTTTCTTTAATACGATCGACTAAAATATCGATCAGCCGATCCTGCACTCCCAGCGGCTTTCCGTATTGAAATTCTATTTCAGGGTACTTGTTTTTCGCTGCTTCGATTTCCTTAGGTAGGTCCGTATAATAATGGCCTGCACGAAGCAATAAGACTGGAATAACCGCAACCTTATCTGCTCCCTTTTCCACCAGAAGTCTAATCCCTTCCGCCATATCCGGCTGAGCTAATTCCAAATAACAGATTTCCTGAAGTCCGATACCAACTTTATGCTGAACGGCTTGAATGCAATCAACCACTTGCCGTCTTGCCTCCGGGACCCGACTGCCATGGCTGACGTATAGTATTCCTTGCATAATAACCGGACCTCCTTAATTCCTACCCCACAACAGAATTGACAGCCTGTGTTTCCTCTGGATTTAGCTGCTCAAACCATTGCAACTGATCACGAAGCTTTACGACTTCGCCCACAATGATCATGGACGGGTTACTGATTCCTTCCGCTTTTTGTACGATATCTTCCAGCGTTCCTGTCACTGTGACCTGATCCTCGGTTGTACCCGCCTGGACAAGGGCCACAGGTGTTTTACTATTACATCCGTTGCGAATCAGCAGCTCACATATTTTTGGCAGTTTTTTTACACCCATATAGATACAAAGCGTATCCATGCATTTTACAACGTGCTTCCAGTAAGCTTCTTCTTCTGAACCGAGCTTGCTTACTCCGGAAATAAAAGCTACAGAAGAACTGTAATCACGATGGGTGACAGGGATTCCGGCATAAGCGGGAGCAGCCACCCCTGAGGTAACGCCGGGTACTATTTCGAAGGGGATCCTTCTTTTGGCCAGCTCCCTCGCTTCCTCTCCTCCTCTGCCGAAGATAAATGGGTCGCCTCCTTTAAGACGAGTCACTGTTTTTCCCTGAATTGCGAACTTGCAAAGCAGTCCATTTATGGTTTCCTGGGTAAGTGAATGATTATCAGGACTTTTCCCACAGTATATAAGTTCAGCGTGAGCCGGAGCTTCTTCAAGCAGTTGTTCATTGATCAGCCGGTCGTATAATATTACATCTGACTGCTGGATTACTTTCAGTCCTTTTACTGTAATCAAATCAAGATCCCCAGGACCTGCCCCGACCAAAAATACTTTTTTCATCGTAAATGATCACTCCTTTTCCCCCAAACCAATACTTATTATTTGGCAACCTTACAGCCATTCATTTTTCTCGAGAAAAGAAATGAGCTGCTCTGCACATTCATCTACACTGTATGCGTTCGACTCCAGTACCAGTTCTGGTGAATCCGGTGCTTCATATGGGGAATCAATTCCCGTAAATCCTTTTATTTCTCCAGTTCTTGCTTTTTGATAGAGGCCTTTTGGATCCCTGGACTCACATTCGGATAACGGACATTCCACATGGACTTCCAGGAAGTCTCCTTTCACAAACATGTCACGCACACGTTCTCTGTCTTCCTGGTAAGGAGAAATGAAAGCCGTCAGTACAATTGTTCCGCTATCTGCAAACAGTTTGGCGACTTCCCCGATCCTCCGGATGTTTTCTTTTCTATCCTCTGGCTTAAACCCCAAGTCAGTATTCAATCCATGCCTAATGTTGTCTCCATCCAGGATATAACTTTGAATTCCGCGCTCAAACAACTTTTGGTTCACTCGGTTGGCAATACTTGATTTCCCTGAACCAGACAACCCGGTCAGCCAGATGACTCCGCTATGATGATCATTTTTATCCCGATAGTCTTTCGTATTTACGGAAGCTTGGTGCCATACGATATTCGATCCCAATCGGCTCACCCTTCCTGTCCTTGTTTAACGGCTTCCCTACGCTTCAACCCTTCGATCAGTGTTTCTGCAACTTCCGGACGACTGAAAGTTTTTGGAGGTTTTTCTCCGTTTCTTAGGAGTTCACGCACCTTAGTCCCCGATAGAATCACATGATGGTCATCTTCATGAGGACATGTTTTATGGGAAGCCATCGCTTCGCAGGCAATGCAGTAAAAGCTATGTTCGAAAAATAGGGGTGTAATTCCCAGTTCTTCCTCTTCAAATTGACTGAAAATCTTTTGGGCATCATAGGTGCCATAATAATCTCCCACACCCGCATGATCACGTCCGACAATAAAATGGGTACACCCAAAATTTTTGCGGACAAGCGCATGGAAAATTGCTTCCCTCGGGCCTGCATATCGCATTGCGGCATTAAAGACTGCCAGTGTGACGCGGTTGGAAGGATAATATTTTTCCAATAGCACCTGATAGCTTTTCATTCGTACATCACTTGGAATATCATCACTTTTCGTCTCGCCGACCAATGGATTCAGGAACAGACCGTCCACAATTTCCAATGCTGCTTTTTGAATATATTCATGTGCACGGTGAACCGGATTTCTTGTCTGAAAGCCGACCACCCGTTTCCAGCCGAGCTCTTTGAATAATGCCCTTGTTTCAGCTGGATCCAGGTAAAACTTGTTGTCATGTTCCCGATTGGGACGCTCAACTAATTGAATTTTCCCGGCGACATAAAAATCAGGCCGGTCATATAATTTCTTGACTCCTGGATGCTGGTATTCTGTAGTCAAATAAACTTGCTCTGCTTCCCTCTCTTTATCTGGCTGATAAATCTCTTCGATTTCAATCCGTCCATAAACGGTCTCATCCTTACGTAACTCTGCTGTTACTCCTGGATTTAAACTTTCTGCCTTTTCCTTAGAAACTGGTAAAGTGATGGGGATACTCCATGGTGTTCCATCCGCAAGCCTCATTCTTTCGACCACAGATTCATAGTCTTTTTTATTTAAATAACCTTCTATTGGACTGTAGGCACCAGTAGCAATAAGTTCAAGATCGCTTAAAGCCATAGCATCCAGTTCTATACTTGCTGATGCTTCCGACCCGTTCTTTTTCAGCTGGTTCACGAGCTTTCCTCCATGGGGTTCAATTAGTGTCATGAATGATTCCTCCTTCTGTTAGATTAATGTCTATTTCTGTTCTTCTGAGGGAACATGAAGACCACATTCTGTCTTGTTAAAACCGCTCCACCTTCCAGCTCTTGAATCCTCTGTTCCTTCAACAGCAAAGGTGCAGGGAATACAACCGATGCTGGGATAATTTTGATCATGAAGTTCGTTGTAATCCAATTTATTTACTCGGATATAATCCCATACTTCATCCCAGGTCCAATGGATAAGCGGACAAACCTTAATGGATTTGAAGCGTTCATCTTTATTGACAAAATCAGTCCGGCTCCGGCTTAGGGATTGCTCCCGCCTCAATCCGGAAATCCACGCATCCACACCGCTTAGGGCTTCCTCAAGAGGCTTTATTTTCCTGATATAACAGCATTGATCCGGATTCTTTTTCCAAAGCGCTGAACCATGCTGTTGTGATTGCTCTTCCAGTGTCAAATCAGGCTTTTTCATATGAATGACCAGGTCAGGATATCTTTTTTTCACTTTCTCAATCAGGTCATACGTTTCCTGAAAATGAAGGCCGGTATCAAGAAATACAATTTCTGCATCGCTTTTCACTTTTGCAATCAAATCTATTAAAACAATACCTTCTGCTCCGAAGCTGCATGCGTAAACAAGAGATTCACCATAAGACTCATAGGCCCACTGTAAGACTCTGTCTGCGCCTTTTGTGGCATCCTCAGGCTCCCAGTATTCAAAGGGGTCCCCAGCGAACCCCTCATAGGTAATAGCAGGTTTAATCATTTTCTCCCTCCTATCAAGGAATTAATTATTTGTTGGCAGGGTAGCAGTGGCCAGCTGTCCGTCAAATAATTGTTAGTTGATTAATCCGATAAATTAACTTGGTTTTAAGGGTTGGTAAACATGATATGTGGAATTAGAAATAATGTCAATAGATTTTTAGAAAATTTGAGTTATTCACTTTTTTATTAACGGATCCACCTTGACAAGCGCTGGTTTCTCCTTTAGATTAATACCTATTATTAAAAATCCTTTTTCTCCTATCACGATTTCTTGTGTTGGAGGATTTTTTTAGCACTTAATCCCGACTAAACTCATAGGTTTAGTATAAATAGAAAGGAAGAGGACATATATGAGGAAATTGATGATTTTTACATTGGTAGGATTTTTTGCCCAGTTAATTGACGGTGCTCTCGGCATGTCTTATGGATTAACTTCATCCACATTATTGATTGCATATGGAGTAGCTCCAGTGGTGGTCTCTTCCTCTATCCATATGGCTGAAATAGCTACCACAGCAGTTTCCGGTTATTCCCATTACAAATTCGATAATATAGATAAGAAAATAGTTCTGCCACTAATCATCCCTGGTTCGATCAGCGCTTTTCTGGGAGCTGCCTTTTTGAGCAGTCTTCCCGGTGAGAAGATCAAACCATATATTTCTATCTTCCTCCTCCTTTTAGGTGTCTACATTGTAGTTCGGTTTTTACTCATGAACACATCCAGCGAAAAGCTAAGAGAGGTTCCTGTTAACAAATGCTTTCTGTACCCTTTAGGTGCTTTAGCAGGATTTTTGGATGCCGTTGGCGGAGGAGGCTGGGGGCCGATCAACACACCGGTCCTTCTTTCCAGAAAAGGAGCGGTTCCCAGAAAAGTAATTGGTACAGTGGATACAACTGAATTTGCTATTACTATCTCTGCCACATTAGGATTTTTACTATTCTTAGGTTGGGAACAGCTTCATTGGTTATGGGTAGTATCCTTTATGATCGGAGGGGTAGCAGCAGCGCCGCTGGCCGCATGGCTTGTACGAATCGTCCCGCCATTCATACTTGGAGTAGGGGCTGGAGGTTTTATTATTCTGACTAATTTACGGTCTCTCCTGCTTGCATTAAATATATCGGCAGACCTTATGGTTTTGATTTATATCGTGATGATACTAGGATGGGTGACAGCTATTATCGCCTCAATACGGAAAAATTTTCATTTCCAAAAAAGAGAAAGAATGGTGGAGTCCAAAGGAGAAAATTTCGGGTGAAAAAAGGTTGTTAATAACACCTGCTGAGTATACACAGAAAGAGTAATAAGAGTAGAAATCTCAGCAGGTTTATTTTCGAACACCCTTACAGTAATTTTAAAGAGTGCTTCTAATATTTAATTGTCAATCATTAATGAAATTCACTTTCTGTTCGACTGGTGTCCGTTTTTTTGGCTGAGGTATTCTATCTGGATAACCCATCTGTAATACCGAAACTATTTTATAAACTTTAGGATCGATTCCACAAGACTTGGAGAATTCCCTATCATAGATATAGGGATTTGTAGTCCATAGTACCCCCACTTCATGGCTCCATGCCAGCAACTGTACGTTTTGAATAAAAGCACAGACAGCAGCATAGTCCTCTTCAAATAATCGGAGGTTCTTTTCTTTTTCCATATAAATGATAGCGTGGTGCGGGATAGAAAGCAGATGTTCTTTTATACCTTCCATGAGCTTTGCCTGTTTCTCTTTATCATATCCATCCGCATACCCCAAACGCAGATAACTTTCTGTAACCTGCTCAGCATAAGATGCTACCGCTTTATTTTGGATAATATGAACTTCCCAAGGCTCTTTCATGCGGTGTGTCGGTGCCCATGATGCCCCAGCAAAAATTGATGTCAGCTTGCTTTCTTCCACATTTCGAGATTTAAAATCATGAATTGACCTTCTCTGTTTAATTGCGTCATAGATTTCCATCCATTCCACCCCTTCTGTCTATCAATAAAGTGAAAGTAACGGAAACATAGAAAAATGTCAAAACGTTATGAAAAAATAATTAAAGTTATTGTTTAGATAATGTTAAAAATATCAGGCAAAATTGACCGAGACATATCTCCTCATAACGACAAAAAACCCACTACTAAAATACTAGGATTCCGTCTGAATTGTTGAAAAATAAATTCAGGTACCTCATTTTTCCTGAGTTTTTATATCTACCTTTTCATTCCTCTATTTACATTACTTAACAGACAGTTAAAAGTCACCAACTATAATGGCAATTGTTCCAAACATTTCACACATGGAAAGGGGCTAATGTCATGACTGAAAAAAGAGTAATGGACGATTTGATCCGTCGATTGAATGAGGAAACATTACAGAAGGATGTCGACCGAAGAGGATTTTTACAAGGCGCTGGTAAAATCGCTGGAATATCTCTCGGAATAGCGGTTGCTCAATCGATGGGAGGCATATCTGTCGAAGCACAGGAAGAAGAGTTCGAAAGCTATCCGTTTACGCTCGGCGTAGCGTCAGGTGATCCACTTTCGGACAGTGTCGTTTTGTGGACAAGATTAGCTATCGACCCATTAAATGGCGGCGGCATACCTGAACGTAACATAGCTGTCAAATGGGAATTGTCAAGGGATGCTCACTTCCGCGATATTGTGCAGCGTGGTACTGAAGTAGCCAGTCCACAACTTGGACACTCCATTCATATTGAAGCTGAAAACCTGGAGGCGGACACCGTCTACTACTACCGTTTCAAGGTTGGAAGAGATTTCAGTCCAGTCGGAAAGACTAAAACACTTCCAAGGAACAATGAGGCTGTAACAAGCCTTTCGTTCGCTTTTGCTTCCTGCCAGCAATATGAACATGGCTATTACACTGCCTATAAACATATGGCAAAAGAAGATCTGGACCTGGTGTTCCATCTCGGTGATTACATTTACGAATATGGCCCGGATGAATATGTGGCTGCTACCGGCAATGTACGCACCCACAAAGGGCCGGAAATCATGACATTAGAAGATTACCGCAACCGTCATGCTCAGTATCGTTCCGACAAAGACTTGCAGGCTGCTCATGCTGCCTTTCCATGGGTAGTGACCTGGGATGATCATGAGGTAGAAAACAATTACGCTGATACAATTCCTGAAAAGGGACAATCAGTAGAAGAATTTGTTCAACGACGTATCGCTGCCTACCAGGCTTATTATGAACATATGCCGCTCCGGAGATCGTCCATGCCACATGGACCAGATATGCAATTGTACCGAAACTTTTCCTATGGAGACCTGGCAAATTTTTATGTATTAGATACTCGCCAATATCGTTCTGATCAGGCGAATGGAGATAAAAGTTCTCCTCAGACAGAAGAATCACTTGATCCTTCGCGAACATTACTAGGCGACAAACAGGAACAATGGCTATTGGACAATCTCGGCCAGTCGCAAGCACATTGGAACGTACTGGCTCAACAAATTTTCTTCGCTAAGCGGAATTATGGTCCGAGCCCTGAAGAACCTCGTTACAGCATGGACAGTTGGGATGGCTATGTGCCAGCCCGACAGCGGGTTACCGATTATGCAAGCAGCATCGACATGGACAACCTCATCGTTTTGACTGGAGATGTTCATGCCAACTGGGCATCCAATCTGCTGGCCGACTTTGATGATTTGAAATCTCAGGTTCTTGGTGCGGAATTTGTCGGAACCTCGATTACATCCGGGGGAAATGGAGCCGATAAACGTGCAGACACTGACCGTATTTTAGAGCAGAACGATCATATTAAATTTTTCAATGACTACCGCGGATATGTTCGCTGTGAAGTCACTCCTACTCAGTGGAGAACAGATTACCGTGTACTTCCCTTTGTATCCAAACCTGGTGCAGACATTTCCACCCGGGCATCTTTTATTTACGAAAAGGATCAAGCTGGCCTCAAGGAAGTATCAGCAACCATCGTTCCAGAAGGGAAGCAGTCATCCAGTGAAGTGGAAGATGATCGACATAAAGCTCATGATCGCGCCCATAAAAAACAATCAAAAACAGAAAAACAACTGAACTAAAGGAGTAAGCTATGTGTGAAAATAATCAGCAGCTCATCGGCCATTTAGAAGAACTAAGGAACCGAATAATCATCACACTTGTGTCATTCATCGGATTTCTTATTACTGGGTTTATTTTTGTCAAACCAATATATGAATGGTTGATTAGAGGACTGGACACACAATTGGCTGTGCTTGGGCCAAGTGAAATTCTATGGGTCTACCTGATGCTTGCCGCCGTGTTCTCTATGACGGCGACCATACCAGTAGCAGCATTTCAGCTTTGGCGGTTTGTTGCGCCTGCATTGAGCCGGGAAGAGCGAAAAGTGACACTCCGGTTCATTCCGGCTATGTTTTTTCTTTTCCTGTTCGGTCTTGCATTTGGGTATTTCCTTTTATTCCCTCTCGTTTTAGGGTTCTTGACCTCGCTTTCTGCAGGTCAATTTGAAATGATGTTCACTGCCGATAAATATTTCCGTTTCATGCTGAACATGACTGTGCCATTTGGACTGCTATTCGAAATGCCTTTAGTTGTATTGTTTCTGACTAGGCTTGGCATTCTGAATCCGATTCGGTTAAGGAAAGCAAGAAAGTTCGCCTATTTTGTTATGGTAATCGTTTCTGTTTTGATTACTCCCCCGGATTTTTTATCGGACGTGCTTGTCATTCTTCCGCTTTTGACACTATATGAAATTAGCATCAGTTTATCTTCATTTGTATACAAAAAACGTTTGTCAGCAGAGTCATCCAGCCAATCTGCGGCCTAAGGCCATCTTAACTAGGAGGTAAGGAAATGGGAAAGAACAAAAATATGAATCGTCGGGACTTTTTAAAGGCAGGCGGCATAAGTACAGCAGCAATCGCTTTAAGTTCAACAGGTCTTTTTTCATTCACTCAATCCTCAGCCCTGGCCTCATCGAAAACAGCCAGGAGCTCTTTCAGTGGATATGGGCCATTAGTCAAAGACCCTGGCGGCGTCCTCGACCTCCCTCAAGGATTCCAATATCGGATCATCTCGGAGGAAGGCGGATTTATGGCAGATGGGCGCCCGATACCGGAAAAATTTGATGGCATGGCAGCCTTTCCAGGACAGAACAACTCTACCGTACTTGTAAGGAATCATGAGTTAAGCGGAAATACGAAGTATCCAGTCATCGGCAGGAACCCTTATCAAAGAGAGCATACCGGGGGTACAACTGCATTAGTTTTAGACGCCAACCGTAAAGTCCAAAAAGAATATGTTACCTCTTCAGGCACCATCCGCAATTGTGCAGGAGGGGCCACTCTGTGGGGAACCTGGTTGACTTGTGAAGAAACGTTAGAGGAAGGACATGGGTATGTTTTCGAGGTCGATCCATCTGATCCAGAAAATAATTTGTCCAGGACCCCAATCCGCGACATGGGTGCTTTTTCCCATGAAGCTACCGCGATCGACCCTGCTACTGGAATCGTTTATCTGACAGAAGATGCCGGGCCAAGCTATTTTTATCGCTTTATTCCCCATGACAGAAGTCAACGGATCGGTGCTTTACAAAAAGGCGGCGTCCTGCAAGCTGCTGCTATGGAGCAAATGAGCTCGGATCATTCCAGTGATTTTTATACTGGTCAACGATTTGGAATAGTTTGGAAGGATGTCGACCCAGAAAAGCCTACCATGGAAGCTAGTCAAAAAGGATGCATTCCATTCAGTAGACTCGAAGGTGCTTATTTTGAGGGAGGGGTCTTCTGGTTTGACGATACTTCTGCAGGTGATAATAATCTTGGACGTGTTTACCGTTATATTCCCGCTACTAATACATTAGAGTTGTTCTACGAGTCTACTGAATTAAATGATTTAGAAATGCCGGACAACATTTGTATTACTCCATGGGGAGATCTTTGGATCGCGGAAGACGGCGGCGGAACCGACCGAATAATCGGAATGACCCCGGAAGGTGAAACGTATGTATTTGCCGAAAACCGGCTGAACGGTTCAGAACTTGCAGGTCCTACTTTTTCTACCCGAGGGGACACTTTCTTTGTCAATATCCAGACGCCAGGCATCACCTTTGCCATCTGGGGACCATTTGCTCGTAAAAATGCTGGAAGACAACGACAGATGGGACATGCTGCACCGCCGGAACAATATGCACCGAAAGTATCGGATAAGCTGTCAGCGGCTGCTGAGGTGGAAGGGATGTCAAATCTGGAAGCAGCAGCCTTCCAACGCCATGGCATGCCTATTTTATAAAACTTCGGAGGTGTAATAAATGTTATCAAATATCGGAATTCCAGGGTTAATCCTTGTACTAGTCATCGCTTTAATTATCTTTGGGCCTTCCAAACTGCCGGAAATCGGCAGGGCATTCGGTAGCACATTAAAGGAATTCAAGAATGCAACTAACGATCTTGTAAATGGAGAAGATAACTCCAAAGAAAAACAACAGCTTAAAGCTGTAGAAAAAGACGACCAAAAAACTGGAAGTTAAGGAAAAGCGGATACCATATCCGCTTTTTCTTTTGTATTTTATTTTATAATTCGCTCTGTTAAACCTCCGTGTGGATTTTCCAATCAAAGGTCCAAATTGCTTAAGACTCAGTTTCAAGATAGTTGGACCCGTTACCATAAGAGGAAAAGGATGGGCTGGCAAGACCCCGCAAAGCGTTAGCTTGAGGAGGCTTGCCGTCTTCCCAGCGGAAAGCGAATCCTTCCCCAATGACCCTAAATTCCTCACAATTATCTCGAAATCAATTCTTCGACTTTCTGCCCTTTTGTGGACTAAATCACTTATGAAAATGTTGTTTTTACTGTTATTAAGAGTTTACAAAAAAAGCTTGCAGAAAAACCAGAAGTTTTCCTGCAAGCTGAGTATATCGTTATTAACAGTTTTTTATAAAACCATTATTTGTTCAAGTTATAGAAAGCTTTGTCGCCAGCGTAATTTGCTGTACCAAGAAGCTGATCTTCGATACGAAGAAGCTGATTGTACTTCGCTACGCGGTCGGTACGGGATGGCGCACCGGTTTTGATTTGGCCGGCATTGGTAGCAACAGCTATATCAGCAATCGTTGCATCTTCTGTTTCACCGGAACGGTGGGAGATGACTGCTGTGTAGCCAGCTTTCTTCGCCATTTCAATCGCTTCGAAGGTTTCTGTCAACGTACCAATCTGGTTCACTTTGACAAGGATAGAGTTGCCGATTCCTTCTTCGATACCGCGGCTAAGCTTCTTCGTGTTTGTTACAAACAAGTCGTCGCCGACAAGCTGGACACGATCGCCGATACGGTCAGTAAGCATCTTGAAGCCTTCCCAGTCGTTCTCATCAAGGCCATCTTCAATAGAAACGATTGGATACTTGTTAATCATTTCTTCGTACCAATCAACCATTTCTTCAGAAGTACGGACTACACCTTCGCCTTTCAGGTTATACTTTCCATCTTCGTAAATTTCAGAGGCAGCAACATCCATGGCAAGTTTCACTTGCTCATCCGGCTTGTAGCCAGCTGCTTCGATGGCTTCAATAATGGTAGAAAGTGCTTCTTCGTTGGATTGAAGGTTCGGAGCAAAGCCGCCTTCATCACCTACACCTGTGTTGTAGCCTTTTTCTTTCAATACCTTCTTCAAGGAATGGAAAATTTCCGCTCCCATACGCAAAGCTTCACGGAAGTCCGGAGCACCTACTGGCATAACCATGAATTCCTGGATGTCGACGTTATTGTCTGCGTGCTCGCCGCCATTCAGAATGTTCATCATTGGAGTAGGAAGTGTCTTGGCAGCGAATCCACCAAGGTACTTGTACAATGGAAGACCGACAAAGTCAGCCGCTGCATGAGCTGCTGCCATGGAAACACCAAGAATGGCATTAGCTCCTAGCTTTCCTTTGTTTTCTGTACCATCAAGTTCCATCATCAAGGCATCGATGACTACCTGCTGGGTAACATCCAAGCCTAACAATTCTGGTCCTATTTTTTCGTTGACGTTTTCAACTGCTTGCTGGACACCTTTACCAAGATAGCGATCTTTGTCTCCATCACGCAGCTCTACTGCTTCGTATTCACCAGTAGAAGCACCGCTCGGTACTAGTGCAGAACCGAATGCACCTGATTCTGTATAAACCTCTACTTCAATTGTCGGGTTCCCGCGGGAGTCCAGGACTTCGCGTGCATAAACATCTGTAATATATGGCATTGAAAAACTCTCCTTTATCATGGAATTTATTTTTTGATTAATGATTCACCAGTCATTTCTTTTGGCTGCTCGACTTCAAGCAGTTCTAAAAGCGTCGGTGATAAATCAGCGAGAATGCCGCCTTTCCGAAGCTCCAGCCCTTCTTTTGTCACAATGACCGGAACAGGATTGGTCGTGTGAGCCGTCATCGGCTTTCCTTCAGTTGTAAGGACTTCATCCGAGTTACCATGGTCAGCAGTAATAATAGCATGTCCACCTTTTTCATGGATTTTATCCACTACTTTACCGAGACATTCATCAACTGCTTCAATCGCTTTAATTGTAGGTTCGAGCATACCTGAATGTCCGACCATATCTGGATTGGCGAAATTCAAAATAATCGCATTGTGCTTATCTGCATCTAGTTCCTTCAATAATGCATCCGTAACTTCATAGGCACTCATTTCAGGCTTAAGATCATAAGTGGCTACTTTTGGAGAATCAATCAGAATCCGCTCTTCTCCAGGAAACTCAGCTTCACGGCCGCCGCTCATAAAGAAGGTTACGTGTGGATATTTTTCAGTTTCAGCAATCCGTAGCTGCTTCAAATCATTCTGAGCCAGTACTTCCCCGACCGTATTATCGAGGTTAACGGGTTCATAAGCAACTTTCCCATCAACCGTCTCACTAAATTGGGTTAGTCCTACGAAATGCAGATTCTTCGGTGCTTTTTCGCCACGATCGAAGTCACGGAAGTCTTCGTTAGCGAATGTCCGGGAAATTTGAATAGCACGGTCCGGGCGAAAATTGTAGAAGATTACGGAATCTTCATCTTCAATTTTTGCTTTCGGATTCCCTTCCTCATCTACTATAACAGAAGGGATAACAAACTCATCATAAATTTCATTTGCATAGGAGTCATCGACGACTTCCATCGCACTGTTATAAGTTGGACCTTGACCATAAACCATCGCATCATAAGACTTCTTAACACGATCCCAGCGTTTATCACGGTCCATGGAATAATAGCGACCGGAAATTGTAGCAATTTCCCCTACTCCGAGCTCTGCCATTTTGTCTTCTGTCTGCTGGATATACTTCTGGGCAGATTTTTGACCAACATCACGACCATCCAGGAAACCATGGACATATACTTTTTCCATATCATGTCTGGCGGCAAGTTCTAATAAGGCAAATAAATGCTCAATATGACTGTGGACACCACCAGAAGACAGCAGTCCGAAAATATGCAAAGCTTTATCATGCTTTTTTGCATGTTCAATAGCATTGACAAATGCTTCATTTTCGAAAAAATCGCCTTCTTTAATAGACAAGTTTACGCGTGTAAGGCTTTGATAGACGATACGGCCGGCACCGATATTCAAATGTCCTACCTCGGAGTTTCCCATTTGTCCTTCAGGCAGCCCAACCGCTTCCCCTGAAGCAGTCAGCTGGTTGTGAGGAAACTGATTCCAGTAGCGATCGAAGTTTGGTGTATTGGCCATTTTGACTGCGTTCCCTTTTTCTTCATCGCGCAGTGCAAAGCCATCTAAGATGATTAAAGCTGCCAGCTTGTTATTACTCATGCTTACCTGCCTCCACCAATTTTAGGAATGAATCAGCCTCCAGGCTGGCTCCGCCTACTAATGCGCCATCAATATCAGATTGGCCAAGCAGCTCATCGACGTTTGCCGGCTTGACACTACCGCCATATTGGATACGTACAGCTTTTGCAGCTGCTTCTGAAGAAAATTCTTTAACAACGTTACGGATATGGCTGCATACTTCATTTGCATCTTCTGCAGAAGAAGTTTTGCCTGTTCCAATAGCCCATATAGGTTCATAAGCGATAATGACTTGTTGCACTTGCTCATCACTAAGGCCTTCCAGTGCATTTTTCACTTGTGCTTCGACATGGTTCATCGTTTCATTATTTTCACGCTGTTCCAATGTTTCACCAACACATACAATTGGTGTCAGGTCATGCTTGAATGCAGCGTGGACCTTTTTGTTTACGTCCCCATCTGTTTCACCAAAAAGCTCTCGACGCTCGGAGTGGCCGAGTACGACGTAAGAGACTCCCAGGTCCTTCAGCATTACCGGACTTACTTCGCCAGTGAAAGCACCGCTTTCTTCAAAATGCATGTTTTGTGCGCCAACTTTTAAAGGAGTACCTTCCGTTTCTTTAACTAGCGTGTGAAGAAAAGGGTATGGTGCACAAACAACGGATTCTACTTGATCTTCACTTGGCACTTCATTTTTGGCAGCTTGTACGAATTGCTCTGCTTCATTCAATACTTTGTTCATTTTCCAATTTCCTGCAATCACTTGTTTACGCATATGCTCACCTCTCCTTTTTACTTATCGTTCAATAAAGATACGCCAGGCAGTTCTTTTCCTTCCATGAATTCCAGAGAAGCTCCACCGCCGGTAGAAACATGATCCATCTTATCAGCATAGCCGAATTTTTCTACAGCTGCTGCAGAATCTCCCCCGCCAATCACTGTGTAGCCTTCTGTCTCTGCAAGTGCAACCGCTACATCTTTGGTTCCATTGGCGAAGATTTCATATTCGAACACTCCCATAGGTCCGTTCCAGATAACCAATTTGGATTCCTTTACTACCTTACTATACTTTTCCCGTGTCTTCGATCCGATGTCAAGCGCTTCCCAGTCAGCTGGAATGCTATCAATCGCAACCTCTTTTGTGTTCGCTTCACGAGAGAAATCATCAGCTACAATGACGTCCTCCGGCATTAAGAAGTTGACATTGTTATCTTCAGCTTTTTGCATGAATTGTTTTGCCAAATCAAGTTTATCTTCTTCAAGCAGGGATTTACCGATTTCGTACCCTTTTGCTTTCAAGAAGGTGTAGGCAAGTCCCCCACCAATGATCAAGTTATCGACTTTATCAAGCAAGTTATCGATGACACCGATTTTATCTTTAACCTTAGCTCCACCAATGATAGCTGTGAACGGCCGCTCCGGATCAGAAAGAGCCTGGCCAAGAACATTCAACTCTTTTTCCATCAGGAAGCCTGCTACGGCCGGCAAGTGTTTAGCTACCCCAGCTGTAGATGCATGGGCGCGGTGTGCCGCACCAAAAGCATCATTGACATAAACATCCGCCATAGCTGCGAACTCTTTAGCCAATGCTTCGTCATTTTTTTCTTCTCCAGCTTCGAAGCGGACGTTTTCAATCAATAATACATCGCCGTCTTTCATATCTTTGATAGCACGATTGACTTCGTCCCCGTATACTTCATCAGTTTTAGTTACTGTACGGCCGAGTAAGTCGCTCAGACGCTTAGCAACCGGATCCAATCGAAGTTCATCATGAGCCTCTCCCTTTGGCCGGCCTAGATGGCTGGCAAGAATGACTTTTGCTCCGTCTTGAACTAAATGCAAAATTGTCGGCAATGCAGCCTTGATTCGAGTGTCGTCGGTAACTTCTCCATTGCTCATCGGTACATTGAAGTCAACGCGGCAAAACACTTTCTTTCCTTGCACCTTGATATCACGAATCGTTTTCTTATTCACAGGGGTGGACCTCCTTTAAATAGTAAAAAACTGGGTTGCCGCCACTTCCTTATGGCGAAAACCTTCGTATTTCTGATACCTTAATTCTTTATAAAATCATCATGAAAAGTGATAAAGGAGGAGGATTATGGACCTCCCCCTTTTACTTTACATCATATTCTTCGACTCTAATCCAGCATTAAAGTCCTTTTTCTTTAAGAAATGCAGCCAGATCGACACAACGGTTGGAGTAACCGAACTCGTTGTCGTACCAGGAAACTACTTTAACCATGTTATCTTCAATAGCCATCGTAGAGATAGCATCAATAATTGAAGAATTAGTGTTTCCATTATAGTCGCTGGATACTAGTGGTTCTTCACTGTAACCAAGAATGCCTTTCAAATCGCCTTCTGCCGCTTCTTTAAGGGCAGCATTAACTTCTTCAACAGTAACATTCTTATCAAGCTCTGCTACCAAGTCCACGATAGAAACGTTTGGAGTTGGTACACGCATAGCCATACCATTCAACTTGCCATCCAATTCAGGCAATACTTTTGCAACAGCTTTTGCTGCACCAGTTGTAGTAGGGATGATGTTTTGTGCAGCAGCACGGGCACGACGGTAATCCTTATGTGGCAGGTCAAGGATTTGCTGGTCGTTAGTGTAAGAGTGTACGGTTGTCATCATACCACGCTTCAAGCCGAACTTGTCGTTAAGCACTTTTGCAAATGGTGCCAGGCAGTTCGTTGTACAAGAAGCGTTAGAAATAACGTGATGGTTCTCTGGATCATAATCAGAATCGTTTACACCCATAACCATTGTAAGATCTTCTTCTTTAGCAGGCGCAGAAATAACTACTTTCTTAGCACCAGCGTCCAGGTGTTTCTTCGCATCTGCACGGTTTGTGAAACGACCAGTAGATTCGATGACAACTTCTACACCAAGATCGCCCCAGCCTAGTTGTGCAGGGTCTTTTTCAGATAGTACAGTAATTTCTTTTCCGCCAACGACAAGGTTACTGCCGTTTACAGTTACTTTCTCTTCAAGTTCACCATGTACTGTATCATATTGCAATAAATGGGCAAGCATCTCTGCGTCAGTCAAGTCGTTTACTGCAACCACTTCTACATCGTTATTGTTTAAAGCGGCACGGAAGACATTACGTCCAATACGTCCAAAGCCGTTAATACCTACTTTTACTGTCATTATAAAATTCCTCCTTGATAATGGTTGTTTATTGAAAATCTATTTAAAGGGAAGTTTCTTCCCTTAAAAGCTTTTGAGCCGCACCTTCATCGGTGATAAGCACATTACTCTTCCCAGGCTTAAAATAGGAAGCAATCGCCCGGGCTTTTGATTCTCCTCCCGCAACAGCAATTACCTGCTGGGAATCTGTTAGATCCTCCAGCTGCAGTCCGACCGTCCGAGCTTTATGAACAATCTCACCTTGCTGGTTAAAATAATATCCAAACGCTTCCCCAACCGCGTGACCCTGCTTGATTTTTTCTACTTGCTCAGGCGGAGTCTTTCTTCTTTCTGCCATAGTCAGGGCGTTTCCAATCCCGTGGATGACGGTGTCAGAACTCTTGATCAGGTCAAGAATTTCTTTAATAGACGGCTCGGACGTTATCGAGTGGTAAGTATCTTCACTCAATGGGTCCGGCACATATAAGAGGCGGTAATCACCTTTTGCTTTCCTGGCCATCTCCACACAAATCGTGTTGGCTTGATTTTCAACTCTTTCCCCTAAACCGCCTCGCGCTGGAACGAACAAACAATCCGGCGCTCCAGTGAGTGGGGTCATCATCTCGGCAACCGCCGCCATGGTAGTACCACCGGTTATCGCTATCGTGCTGTTCGATTCGAGGATACTTTTTAAATAGTGGACACATGCTCTGCCCATTTCCTGTTTCACCCATGGCAGTTCATCGCTGTCACCAGGAACGACCACAACATGGTCTAACTTTAATTTTTCCCTTAACTGCTTTTCTAAAACCCTGATTCCTGAAACCTCTTTGATGAAATCAGCCAGCTGCTCCAAAACCATTTTGCCATCACCAGTGATATGCATTCCTTTTAAGGTAATAGCGATGAAGCCTTCTTGGTTAAGGAAGTCGACCTCGCTACGGATCGTACGTTCCGCAAGCTCCATATTTTCTGCCAAACTTCTTCGTCCGACTGGTTCCATCAGTTGGATATAATGCAGGATTTGATACCTGCGCTGCATAATATCGAGTAAATCAGGGAAAAGTTTCTTTTGTAAATCAATTAAAGCTCTCATGGAAAAGCCCCTTCAAATATAAGAATTCCACCTCCGGGATATTTTCGTCCCGACTAGTCAGATTTCGTCCCACGCAGAGCAAAAAAATATTTTCTACATGATTAAATATAACAGTACCCAAATCATGCCGCAAGTGAAAAAGACCAGCTATTTTTCTTGTAAACGCTCTCTTAGCGAAAAAATATCAATTTGTTCACAATTTAATTCTTCATCGCCAATTTTAACGACAGGTATTTCAAATTGATACCTTTCCAGCAGTGCATCATCTTTATAGATATCTTTTTCTAAAACTGTGAAATTATAATCTTTTTTTAACATTTCTAATAATTCTTTTGCATCATCACAAAGACAGCAGTTCTCTTTTGAGAATAAAATTATTTCTTTCAACACCAGCCACCCTCTTCTCACGTAAGTTTTGAACTTACATTAATAATGTACCACCTATCATTATACATAAAACTCCGTTTAATTTTATTACACAATAGTAAATTATGAGGCCCCCTGTCCGCAATACAGTTTAACAGAAGCAAAATAAAAAGGACGCTATGAAGCGCGTCCTTTTTGATCATATAAACCCAATTCAATTTTAGTATTTTTTGATTCCAGAAAGCTCAACAGTTCTTTTGCCCTTTTATCAGGGCTTCTTTTCAGTGAGGCGTAGTTAAAAGATAATTTAAGTTGGGAAGCCATATCAAAGATATGGATACGCCGATCTTCAGATATCTGTTCCGTATACAAAATTTTGTAACGAAGTAATTTCGTTTTCAACACCCCATTTTGTGCGACTGTTATTCAGTCATCATGATTTATCTTCTACTTATCATAACATGGTTTCAACTTTATAAAAACATCTGTTCGTTGACGATTGTTTTACAATATCCGTAATATTTTCCAATCGATTTGTTACATCTCAGTGTTGATTTTACACTTAAGCTCCCAATTGCTGAAGACTCAGTTTCGAGAGAAACTGTTTCCGTTACGGTTGTGAGCGTTTAGAGGTCCGGGAAATCACTCGCTTTCCATGGGGGTACGGTGAGCTTCCTCGGGCTAAAGCCCTGTGGGATCTCACCATGTACTCTACTCCCATAGGAGTCTCGCAATTTCCCGGTCCTCCTTGCGTTTATATGAGAAACGGAAACATCGGGAGGCAGAATCATTCCCACATAATAACAGCTGCAAAGAGGGATTATTTCCTGCATCATTGGGCTTTTCAAGCAGTAAATGTGGAAGATATCTTCTTATAATATAGGGTTCGTTCATCAAAATACGGATAGGGTGGCGGGGAAACGGTGCATAACCGTCAAGCTAACAATGAGTGTTGCGAAAAGAGAGTTATGACCGATCTCTTTTTCAATATTTTTCCAACCATCTTTCGAACTACCCAACCAAAACTTTGTCTGGCTTGGAACCCTGCTTATATAGAAAGCTCCCATCTTCTCGATTTCCTTGATAAGGCTTGCCGAATAATACCCCAAATCACGCAGAAGAAGATCAC